>JAIDLK010000001.1 GCA_029051085.1 Alphaproteobacteria bacterium
GACTGGTAATGCCCCATCAACAGCATATATCGATACGCCATCGGATCATAGCCGCGATTTTTCAAAACGGAAAGCGTCAAAAACTCCCCGCTGGATTTGGACATTTTTTCGCCGCTTTTATCAACCAGAAATTCCGAATGCACCCAGTATTTGACCCACGGGGCGCCTGTTATCGGCTCGCTTTGTGCGATTTCGTTCGCATGGTGTACACGTGACAGGTCAACGCCCCCCGTATGAATATCAAAGTGTTGGCCCAGCAGCTCCATTGACATTGCGCTGCATTCAATGTGCCAGCCCGGGAAACCGACGCCCCATGGACTGTCCCATTCCATTTGCCGCTTTTTATCAGTCGGTGAAAATTTCCATAACGCGAAATCCGTAGGATTGCGTTTTGCATCATTAAACTCAACGCGCGCACCGGCACGATTGCCGCTAAGTGCGCCGCCCGTTAATGCGCCGTATGCCGCAAATTTTGACGTGTCGTAATAGATACCATCGCCGGGAATCTTGTACGTATAGCCCAAATCCACCAGCTGTTGCACCAAGGCTATCTGTTGGGGAATATAATCCGTTGCACGCGGCCGTGCGGACGGCTCCAGCAGATTTAAATCGGCACTGTCGCGCAAAAATTCATCCGTATAAAATTTTGCCACATCCCAGACAGACTTGTTTTCGCGAGCGGCCCCCTTTTCCATTTTGTCTTCGCCGGAATCATCGTCGTCACTGGTCAGGTGGCCAACGTCTGTAATATTCATAACATTGAATACATCATATCCGTTTTCAATAAACATACGTTTTAGCAAATCTGCCAAAACAAAACTGCGCAGATTGCCGATATGCGTATAGTGATATACGGTTGGACCACATGAATAAAAACCGACATGCCCTGGAACCAGTGGCTGAAAATCTTCAATTTTGCGAGACATTGTATTGAAAAGTCTGATATTCATTGTTTATCCTTTGTATGTTTTGGAGATATTTTGATACGAATTTTACAGCAAACCGGCCGGCCTGCACAAGCTTTTTAACAACAACAGAAAAAATTGGTACAAATTAAAGCCATACAAAAAGTATGGCTTATTTGGCGCAGCAAGTCAATCGTTATTCATTGCATCGTCAGACGCTGATAAACCTTTATCGTATCCGACAGCATCTGGCGCCGCCGGTAACTCATACGAAAGCGCGCATATCCTGTAACCGCCATTTTTGTGCGCAGTGATTTGTTCTCTATCAGACGTATCATGGCCGCTGCATATTCCGCTGGATTTATTGCGTGCTCAGGCCCCATATCCACAAACAAAGCCGCATCGCCAAACATTTCAACCATTGCACTTTCATTCGTGGATACCACGGGCAAATTGTATGCCATTGCCTCTATGCCCGCGAAAGAACACGCCTCTGTACGCGATGCGAACAGTGCCGCATCTGCATGCTCGTAACACTCGCGAATTTTCGCCGCATCGGTTACCAACCCCAGACGCACAATCGGCAGCTCCTTCAGCTCGTCAAACAGCGCCTCGTCTTCGCGCGAGTGCCCACCAAGAACAGTAACCTCTATTTTATGCTTTTTTGCCACCATGCGTATCGCTGGTATGATTTTTGCAAATCCCTTATGTGGCGACCAGCCGTTTGCAAAAATAAATCTAAAAACGCCATCCTTGGGCTTTTTCGACTTTATTTCCGGTTTTTCCACGCCGTTATAAATAACGCTCCACGGACGGCGACAGCGCCAATAATCCATATACTTGCGTCCATTATCGCCAACCAGTATTATTTCGTCCATGTTGAAATAAGGGTCGGACGGAATAAAGCCTGGCGCGGTGTTCATATGGGGCTGGCAATGCAGAACGCCAATTGTTTTACAGTAAATGCGACTTTTTATCATATACGCCAAGCCTTCGCACTGCAGACAGTTGCTTTTTACAATAAGGTTCGGCATTGCCGACAGACGCGGTGCGATATATGCGAACACGGCCTCAAACATAGCCCAGAAAGGATATGTCATCGGATGAAAAATCTGCAGCTCGCCATCCGTGTCAACTATCCGGATTTCCTTATATTCCGGAGAGCGATAAAAAACAATATGATAGGTCGATATGTGTGACGGCATGCCGGCTCGTAAAACATTAAAGTATGTCGCTATGCCGCTTTGATATCGCGCATCGCGTGCATCAATCTCGACAATGTTAATTGACTGCTGCTTCATTGCGGGCCTCCACTTAGTTTTTATATGGACAGCCGGATTCCAAACTGTATGTACCGGCATCATCCTTATATGTTGTCTGAGGCGGATAGGCGACACACGAAGTTATACCAGACCCTGTTGGCGCGGCCCACCAATATCCAGAAATTGAATTGGAATCAGTGCCATGCACATATGTGACACTACTTGCGGTTTTTGCATCAAATTCCCTCATGCCCGGACATGGCGCACAACATCCGCTGAAATTGCCGGTGGCGTTGGTTGTAGTTGTTCCTTTGCATATATTTGTGGTGCCGGCCAGATACCAACCTGTTTCGCAGCCGACAAAACGATACGAGTGGCCGGATGCCGGTCCGCCCCAAGACGTACCGGTGTATGCGACACCATAACGGCTAAAAAATCCGGTGTTCTGACAATACATACCCGTACCATCACATTTAGCGTTTCCATTACAATTAGGAATATAATATCCGCCACTCTTTATACACTTATATTGCTGACATCGCATACTGTCTTCGCCATACGATGTTATGTCCCCCCCTGTTCCGGTGCCCGTTGCACTGCCGGTGCTATATACATCATTACATACATTGGTGTCGAAATCGCATGTTACCGTGCCATTGCCACTTGTTGTACATCCGTTGTGCGCAGAGGCGAAATAGCCGTTATATATCGGATAAGTAACGGTACCAGAGTAGTTAGAATGGTTATATACGCCAGAAACAGTTGTTGTGGCGGCAAAGACCTGTTGAGCAAAACCTGTGATGCATGCGACACATGCTCCAAGTATTCTGATAATTGTACGGTTCATAGCCCCCTTTCCCCCTTTTTATTCTGTAATAAAACGTTTTTTATACGTGTGCCATATAAACCACCGTTTTGATTAGGCACAAAAAGAGAACAAGAAGTCTTAAAATTATGGCTTTTTGGAAATAAAAAAATACCGTCAGGAAAACGGTCCTTTTTATTAGGCATAAAAAAACACAGATATTTACACTGTAAATATGTAAATTCTGGCGGAGCGTATAGGACTCGAACCTATGGACCGCTAATGTCACGGTCACGGATTAGCAATCCGCTGCATTACCACTCTGCCAACGCTCCGCTGCGGAGGTTATTATATAGAATACAAAGAATAAAAGCAAGCCTGAAAATCAAAAAAATCCCCTGATGGGGGATTTTTTCTATCAGCCTACTTTGTCACACTCTCAACATCGCGGGTCATTTTTAAGAATTTTTCGCCGCGAGTAAGGGGCAATTTGTTCGGGTCCTGCTGTTGCAGCTCTTTTATTTGGCCAGCAACCGCATCTGCCAAAAACTCCATCGAGCTTTGCCAGTCCGTATGTGCACCACCGGCCGGCTCAGGGATGATTTGGTCAATTACCTTCATATCGGCCATGTCACCCGCGGTCAGCTTCATTGCCTGGGCCGCAGATGCTTTGAACTTGTTATCCTTCCATAAAATGCTGGCACAGGATTCCGGCGCGATAACAGAGTATATTGCGTTTTCCATCATAAGGACACGGTCGCCGGTACCAATGGCAATTGCACCACCAGAGCCGCCCTGGCCTACGTTTACAGCAATGTACGGTGTCTTTATCGACAGGCCCGTGGCAATAGATGCGGCGACGGCTTGCGATTGGCCGCGCTCCTCCCCTTCGCGGCCGGCAAATGCGCCCGCCGTATCAAACAAGGAAATTATCGGCAGACCGAACTTTTCCGCCCGACGCATCATTCGTTGAGCTTTGCGATATCCATCAGGATTCGCCATACCAAAACGGTGTTTTTGACGTGTTTCGATATCGCGCCCCTGTTCCTGGCCAATGATTACAGCCGGAATACCACGCCAGAATCCGATGCCGCTGCCCATGGCCGGGTCTTCGGCAAATGTGCGGTCCCCCGCCAGATATGTCCAATCTTCAACGATACCGTTTATATAATCCAGAAAATGAGGACGGTTTTCATTGCGCGCCAGCAACACTTTGTCGTATGCCGCGGTTTCGCCCATACCACGCGCCGGCTTGTTATCTGTGGCAGGCGTGGCAATGTTTATTTCCTTTGGCGCACGCGTCTGTTTTGTCAGCACCGCCAAAATCTTTGCAATTGTATCATGCAAGTCCGAACGGGGAACGACCATGTCAACCATACCGTGCTCGTATAAATAGTCCGCGGTTTGGAAATTAGACGGTAATTTTTCACGTATGTTTTGTTCGATAACACGACGGCCGGCAAATCCGATACGCGCACCCTTTTCCGCAATATGAATATCGCCAAGCATTGCAAAAGATGCCGTTACACCACCGAATGTCGGGTCGGTTAGCAATACGATATACGGTATCCCATTTTCATGAAGACGGTTCACCGCAACCGTGGTTCGCGCCATCTGCATCAAAGACAATATATTCTCTTGCATGCGGGCGCCGCCACTGCTGGTAACCATGATAAACGGCCGCTTTTGTGTAATGGCATGCTCGATACTGGCAACAATGCCGTCACCGGCCGCACGCCCCATGGAGCCCATCATAAAGTCACCGTTCAAAATACATACGGTTGCCGGAATTCCGCCAATAGTGCCATCCGCGGTAGTTATCGCATCATTGCAACCTGTGTCTTTACGCGCTTCTATCAGGCGCTCCGAGTAAGGCATGCGGTCAACAAAATGCAACGGGTCATCCGATACTGTCGGCAGTGTTATT
The DNA here is from genome assembly GCA_029051085.1 of Alphaproteobacteria bacterium. Lineage (GTDB taxonomy): Bacteria > Pseudomonadota > Alphaproteobacteria > Rs-D84 > Rs-D84 > Enterousia. Next base: position 4,900 of record JAIDLK010000001.1, read on the forward strand.
TTTTCCCATGTCATGTCATCAAACAGCAAATCAAAGCGCTGTTTCGGCGTCATGATAAACGCCCGTCCGCACATTGGGCAAATATAATGATTGTCTTTATAGTCTTTGTAATAAACCAGCTTGCCACAGGATTCACATTTAATCCACATCAGGCGGCGAACACGATCATAGCGCTCGCGATTGCGGTTTTTAATTCCAGATTTTTTACCAAACAACATTTTTTATCCATTCATTTTTTTAGTCAATTCGCGACTGGGCTTAAACAATATTGTTGTCCCGGCATCCAGATGCATCGGCTGGCCCGTACATGGGTTATAGCCGATTTTGGTTGCACGGGCGCGTGGCTGGAAAGTACCGAACCCACGTACTTCGATACGGTCACCGTTTGCGACCGCCTCTATCATATGATTGGCGACAGCATCTAAAATCGCGGCCGCATCAGTCATACGCATATGTTTAAACTGAACCTGTATAGAGCGAACAATATCAGAACGTTTCATCTTTTTCCCCTCAATTTATTGCCACTTATTATTTATATCTTAGCATATTTTATCAAGAGTAAAGTTTTTTCTTACACGGATAAGGTTCCTGCGGCTCGGTGTTGACCCTAATGATAGTCTGAAGACATGCATCAACCAACAAAGGAGGATAAAAAATGCATGATTTATTCGAAATGTGCCCATGCGAAGACTGTGACCAGACAGAATCCGTAACGATGCCGCTTATCGGGGACAAGGCACCGGAATTTACGGCCCAAACAACAAATGGTGTCATAAATTTTCCAGAAGATTATGCCGGCCGATGGGTTGTGCTGTTTTCACATCCGGCCGACTTTACCCCCGTATGCACATCTGAATTTATGGCATTCCAGGCTTTACAAGGTGAACTGTCGGAAATAAATACCGAGCTGGTGGGATTGTCTGTTGGCAGCATATCGTCTCATCTGGCATGGATAGATGCAATTCGAGGCATAAAATGGCGTGAATGGGAAAACGTGGAAATAACATTCCCGGTAATCGATGATTCAAATATGAAAATCGCAAAAATGTACGGCATGATTCATCCGAATGCATCCGATACACATGCGGTGCGCGCGGTCTTTATCATAGACCCAAGCGGCATTATCCGGGCCATACTGTATTATCCGGCATCAACAGGCCGTAATTTTGACGAAATAAAGCGAATGGTTATCGCGCTGCAGACCACCGATGCATTCAAAGTATCAACCCCTGCGGACTGGGTTCCCGGCGAAGAAATACTTGTGGGCGCCCCTTCTACGGCCGCAGATATGCGCAGAACGATGCAGACCATGGGAAACCCAGACAGAACACGCGATGTTCAGGCATGGTTTCTGACCTTCAAGCGACTGCCGGCGGAAGAAATAGAAGCCAGGTTACGCAAAAAGGTAACACCGAAAAAGAAGCCAAAGAATATTGCATAAAAAACGGGGCCAACCGCCCCGTTTTTTATTAAAACACCAATGGCAAATCACGCAAATCCATTGGTACGCCGTCCCGCTCAGGGTCCCACTGAAACTCTTCCATTATGACCGTTTTATCTTTTGTAAATTTCACACCCTCTTTTTTCAAAGTGCGGTATTGTTCTTCAAAAAATCCTGAGCACAGACTGCCATCTTTGAAAACGACACGATGCCACGGCAAATGCCATGATGCCTTGTTATTGGATGCATATCCTACAAAGCGCGCCATGCGCGGACGACCAATCATACGTGCAATCTGGCCGAATGTGGCAACACGACCCGCCGGTATTTTTGCAACGATGTCATAAACCTGTTCGTTAAATGTTTTCATTTTGTAATGTCTTTGGCCTTGAAGTAAAATCCATTTTCCCTGTTATCGGCGCCCCGGATAATATTTATATTTTTAACGCCGTTTTTGGCAAACAGTAATTTTTTGATACAGGAGGCATGGTATTTTAAATTTTGGCGGAGAAGAAGGGATTCGAACCCTTGATACGGTTGCCCGTATACACGATTTCGAGTCGCGCGCATTCGACCACTCTGCCACTTCTCCGCGAGGGGTATTATACAGACTTTGATTTCTTTTGCAAGGCTTAAAATCAGCCCGCCATTAGACGTCAAAATTGTATTTCTTTATCGACTTTAAAATCGCATTTGCCAATTTGTTCTGGTGCGCATCCGACTTTAACAGCTTTTCCTCGGCCGCATTAGATAAATGCCCCAACTCTACAAGAGCGCCCGGAACGGTTGAACGCAGCACGGCAAACGGTGCATGACGAACATTGGCGCCCGGCTGCTGTTCTATACCACTGCCGCGGAATGTCTTTGCACAGCCCATTGCATACTCTTCGCTAAGTTCGGCCACCGCATGTTGTTGCAGTGCAGACAATGCAATACGAATATCCTTGGAAAATTCGGAAAAGCCGCTGACATCAATTTTATCCGCCGCATTTTCAGCATCTGCCAATTTTTGCGCCTCTTCGTCGGATGCTTTTTCCGACAGAGTATAAATGGAAAAACCTTTCATTGAGCGACTTGGGTTGGCATTCGCATGCAACGATATGAACAGGTCGCCTTTACGCTTTTCTGCAATTGATGCACGTTCGGCCAACTTCAGATAAGTGTCGTCACTGCGCGTCAGATATGTTTTAAAGCCCGCCGCATCCAGCTTTGCCTTCAGCTTTTTTGCAACGGATAAAACAACAACTTTTTCCTTTGTTCCACCCTTACCTATACAGCCCGGATCTTTGCCGCCATGTCCGGCATCAATGACAATTGTATATTTCTTGGCGGGTGTTGCCGCCGCAATTTGCTGGGCCGCAGCCTGATTTGATTGCGTCGTGGCAGAACCGGCCGCAAAATCCAACACCAAGCGATAATCCGTATCACCGTTGGGTGACAAAATCATGATTTGATTTTTGGGGATTTCTGATACAGGCTTGCGCAAAGCGGCGCGAATTTCCAGCGTGTCGCCACTTTGCGCCTGGGTGATGCCGGAAATGAGTGTTCCGCCGGCCAATGTCGGCGCCAACGATGTGTTTGCAGCGGTATTCGCCAGACGAACAATCAGCTGATTTTCACCATAGCTTAACGTATACGATGGACGTGAAGCGGTTTCTATTACCAGGCGGGTTTTATTTCCAGGCTGTACCCCGGTGCGTAAAGAGCGCAAAGAATTCCGCGCAGCGAACGCCATACGTGGCATCATCATTATAGCCAAAGAACCGACGCCTGTTATTTTTAAAAGACTTCTTCTGGATATTTTCATGCTAAAAATTATATCAAAAAATAGTGTTGCCATCAAGCAATAATGAAAAACGGCCGCCCAAAGGCGGCCCCGTTTTTACTGATTTCGACAGCTGGCGAATGTCTGCGCCATCAATGACGATTCCTGAGATGTCAACGGCTGAACCGGGATAGTATAACAGCGCGTACCATCCTCAACAACAAACACCTTGGTCCCCAGTTTATACGCATTTTGCATACTGTCCATTTGCGCAGATGTCAAGAATGCATTCTGGGTCATGGCCGAATTTGTCAGCGCGGCATTTACAACCTGTTTTGCAGTATTGTAGTCATCCAGTCTGGACAATGAGGTAACCTGCATGTACAGACTTTGATTTTGATACGGATTATCCGGATTTCCACCACCGGTTGACGGGAATGCAACGCCTGTTATCAATGCCGCCGCGGTTTGCAGTGCCGTCGGCTGAGACGATGAGCCGGATGAATAATCGGCAGTGTTTATCTGCAGGTTATCACCGCATGCCAAATTCATACGATTTGTATAGCCGGCCAACACGGAATCAACCGCCGCCTGCCAGTCGGCGCCCTTGTTATTCATATCCAAGCTGACGATTTTTTCCGCCCAGCCCCATATATTTGCACCCACGTTGCCAGCATTGGCAAAGCGCGTTACCATTTCCGCACTGCCCCCGGGGACACCGGCACCGCAATAATCGGTCAGTTGGGCGTTTAACTTACTGGCGGTTTCATTGCCATATGCCATCGCAATAGAGTGGCATGCCATGGCCGCCTCCAATTCCTGGCGACGCTGTAGACACAGGTCAGAGTGAGATTTTGCCAATTGGTCCGACATGGTTGCCATGGCAAGATAGGACATAACCTCTTGCTGAACATATGAAGTGCACAAGCGGGCCGCGGTATTCATGCCGGCATTCATTGTCCCGGTGGCATATTGTGGCAACAATACCGATGTATCTTTTTGCAGGCACAGCATTGCATAGTTATACAGTTCGCTTTCCGATGAATACTGACAGCGATTGGACCGTTGGCCCGGAACAGCGGTTACATCACCACAGTAATCCGACAGGCAGTTATATATCCGCTTGCGACATTCTGTGTCAACGTCAGGCTGTGTTACCATGTAATAGGTGTTTCGCTGATTTGCCTTGTACGCATTGGCCAATTGTTGCTTGCCCCGGAAGGCGCCGCTTGTCTGGGTATAATTTCCGGCCACGGCCCCACGGGCGTCACCCGCACCAACTGTTCCGGCAGATACACCATACGACGCGCCGGCCCAAGAAATCAAGGCCCCCAAGCAGAATATCAGCGTAAAATTCTTCATTAAAATCCCTCTCGTTATCAAAAATTTTAACATATTGCCGCCAAAAAGGCAAACATTCATTTTAGGTTGATTTGAATTTTATACCTGTTAATATCCCCATCATGATTATGCCAAACGAAGTTTTATTACAAATTCACGACGACATTTCCGCCGTAAGGGGGTTTCTTTGACCCCGCAAAACTGCAGTCAGAGATAGATGAACTGAATAAAGCGGCGGAAAATCCGGATTTATGGTCTAATCCGGATGCCGCGCGTGCAACCCTGCAGAAAAAATCGGCATTGGAAAAATCGCTGGGCGAGTTAAAGGCACTTGAGGCAGACTATCAAACATTGAGCGAGCTGTACCAGATTGCGCCGGACGATGCGGATGTAATTGCCGGGATTGAAAAACTAAGCGACGACGCCCATCGTGCGAAATTTATCACCCTGTTCCGTGATCCGGCCGATAACAACGGGGCATTTTTATTCATTCAGGCCGGCGCCGGCGGGACCGAGGCCCAAGACTGGGCTCAGATGCTTAGCCGTATGTACGCCCGCTGGGCCGAACGGCACGGATTTTCTGTTGACATTATCGAAGAGCACGAAGGCGATACAGCCGGCATAAAAAACATTACATATAGAATTAACGGGGTGCGTGCGTACGGATGGCTGAAAAATGAAATCGGTGTGCACCGTCTGGTTCGCATTTCCCCGTTTAACGCCAATGGCAAGCGCCAGACCAGCTTTGCGTCCGTGGATGTATGGCCCGACGTTGACGATGCAATAGAAATTGAAATAAACGATAAAGACTTGCGCATTGACACATATCGTGCGTCCGGCGCCGGCGGCCAGCATGTTAACAAAACCGACAGTGCGGTCCGCATTACACACATTCCAACCAACACAGTCGTAACATGCCAGAACGAGCGCAGCCAGATTCAGAACAGGGAAATGGCGATGAAAATGCTGCGCAGCAAGCTGTACGAGCTGGAGATGCAAAAGCGCGCCGCAGAACAGGATGCCGCCAAAGCCGCCCAAAAGAAAATCGAATGGGGCAGCCAGATACGAAACTATGTCCTGTATCCGTACCAGCTGGTCAAAGATGTTAGAACGGGCGTTGAAAAGACGGATTCAGATGCTGTTCTTGATGGTGATTTGGACGACTTTATGCTAAGTCTGCTGCAACGCGGATAAAAAAGAAATTCGTCCGCTTGACTTTTTGAATATGGACTATAAAATAATTTCGACAACATAAAATTCAAGGTTAGACTTATGACGGATAAAATTCCAGATTTTTATAAACAGTCCATTTATCATGCGTTCAGCGGCGTCATCGGCATTCGCTATCCCGACATGCGCGGGGCGCAAAATAATGTGTTTTTTGTAAAAACAAACGATGGCGACTATGCCGCAAAGTTTACAGCCCGCGATATGGCGATAAAAAACAGTGCGGCGGCACGACTGATGTCCGCACGCGGGATTCCGGTGCCGGAAACCCGTATTTGCAACTGTGGCGGCACATGGATTGAGCGCTATCCGTTAATTCCCGGCAAGACATTGCACGAACAGGTGCGCATCGGCATGTCGGATGAGCAAATCCGCCGCGCGTACGAGGATATACTAACGCACTTTGTTGCCATGGAAAACATTCCGGTCGAGCGCTTTGTCACCGACGCCAAATCGCGCAAGTTTCACGATATGGCATATGAAAGTGTAAAAATAACAAACGGCACGGGTATGGCGGCCGCACTGCGCCCGTTGGCATATTTGGCAAATTGCGGGCGCAGCCGCAATACCGCACTGTTGCACAGTGACATAACACCCAAAAATGTTATCGTTGATGAAAACGGACGCCTGGTATCGTTTTTGGATTTAGACAGCGTCACACTGTGCAACCGCAGCTATGCGTTTGCGGTTATGGCCGATAAATGGCAGGAGCTGGGCTTTAACCCGGCCGAACTGTACGACAAATATGAAATCATGGCGGAAAAGCCGCTAAATCGCGGCCGTATAAACACAATGCTGAACGCAGTACACTTCATGAAAACCATGATGTTCCACACCAGCAAACTGCGCGGGAAATAAGCGAATAATCATAAGTTGATTTTATTTAAAAAAGCGATATAATCACTGGCGTAAAAAAAGCACCCATAGCACAACTGGATAATGCGCCGCCCTCCGAAGGCGGAGATTACAGGTTCGAATCCTGTTGGGTGCGCCAGTTATTAGTCAGCATATTTTCATTTACAATATAAATCTCATAATATATAATAGGCATTGAATCAGTAAGGGATTGCTGGTTCGGGGCTTCACTAGCCCGAATACACCGGAATAAGTCCACGTTGACCGTTTGGTTGACGTTCCTATGGATTTATGCCGTTAAAAATCCCCCGATTGAAAGGTCGGGGAGCTGTTGGTTATATAATACGGGCTTGCCCGAAAGACCAATGGAGTCATAGTGTATTTGATTAGTGAACTCCCCGACCGCCACTTGTTGAGCGGTCTTTTTATTCCCGTAATAAAAAGGAGTACCTATGAAAAAACTACTACTAACCTCTGTAATGGCCATGTCTGTAATTGGTGGTGCGCATGCAACAACCTACATCGGCAATCAGGATACCCCGACCGCTGATTGGGGCAATTGGATGGGCGCAATAAGCACCTCTTCACCAGAGGCGGCGGCCGCTGTAAACAACCTGGCCGTGGCGGTAAATGACAATGCGCAAACCATGGACAAAATGAACGAGGTTATGGCCGGATGGAACACGCATCTGTTTGGTGAAAACGGCGATATGACAGAAGGATTGTTCTGGTCTTACTATTTGCGTGATGGCGGCGTTCAGAAACGTTTGGCGGCATTGGAAAATGCAACCGTTGCGCAGGATTTGGCGGCCGGTTTTGGCAAACTGTCCGATAAAATAAGCAGCGCGGAAAAAGACCTGTCGGCGGGGATTGCATCCGTTGCGGCGTTGTCTTCGGTTGCTGTTTCAAATGTTGAGCGTGGCGAAGTGTCCGTTGGTGGCGGCTATGGCTATCATAATGGCCAGTCTGCGGCGGCGTTTGGCTTTGCCGTGGGGTTGACCGACAACTGGTCCATGAATGCGGGCGCGGGGATTTCCAGCGCGGATACAACATGGCGTGCCGGCACAAACTATAAGTTCAAATTGTTTTAATGTGGCCTATTAAAAAAAAGCCGACTTTGGTCGGCTTTTTTTTACATATTATTGTGCATGTTTAAACTGCATATCATGCAGGGCGCGATATGCCCCGCCTTCTATGCCAAGCAACTCTTCATGGGTGCCGCATTCCACAATTTCACCATGATTTATCACGGCAATCTTGGTCGCGTTGCGGATGGTGGACAGACGGTGCGCAATAACAAATACGGTTTTATCTTCCATAAGATTTTCAATCGCTTTTTGAACAACGGCCTCCGCCTTGTTGTCAAGGGCGGATGTCGCTTCGTCCAGAACCAATATCGGCGCATTCTTTAGGAAGGCGCGCGCAATTGCAACACGCTGTTTCTGGCCCCCGGATAGTAAAATGCCGCGCTCGCCAATCTGGGTGTCGACGCCATTCGCCAATGTGGCGATAAAGTCATCAAGGTATGCCATTTTTATGGCGCGCCACATTTCTTCTTCGGTCGCGTTTTCATTGCCCAGCATGATGTTTTCACGAATTGTGCCGGCGAACAAGAAATTATCCTGGAATACGACGGCAATATTGCGACGCAGCGACTTTAGGGTAAAATCACGAATATCCGTGCCGTCTATCTTTATCGCCCCGGCGGTCGGGTCATAGAAACGCGGCAACAGGCTGACCAATGTTGACTTGCCGCCGCCGGAATTACCGACCAATGCGATTGTATCACCACGGTTTGCCGTCAGATTTATGTCTTTTAACACCGGTACGCGCGACACATATTCAAAGCACAGGTCGCAGAATTCAATCTTTTCCAGTTTGCCGTCAAATTCACGGGCACCGGGTCTGTCTTTGATGCACGGCTCTGCATTCAAGATATTAAACACGCGGTCAATCGCCATGAACGACATAACCATCGAGTTAAAGTTACCGCCAAGGCTTTTCAACGGAGTATACAGCATGATAAGCGCGGTCAGGAACGAAACAAAGCTGCCACTGGTGATTTGACCCGTCAGAATAAGATACGAACCAAACCATATCGCCAAACCGATTCCAATGGACATAATCATATGCATCAGGGGCGATACCCAGCTGGTTCGCTGAATCATCTTTATTCGCAGCCAGAATATATTATCCAGTACTTTGGAGAATTTGTTTGTCTGGCACTGTTCCAGATTATAGGAAATAATGGTTTTATTACCGGCATACGACTCGTTATAGGCCGTTAAAATCGCGGCATCGGCAGATATGGACTTTTTAATTACAGAATTTATTCTTTTCTTTATACGGGTGGCCGGCAAAAAGGCAAACACCAATATCGCAACGCAGACCAACGCCAGCTGCCACGAATTATAGAACATAACCGCAATCAAAGACAATGACGAGAACAGGCGCTGGACAAAGGTCTTTAGATTCTTAAGCAA
>JAIDLK010000010.1 GCA_029051085.1 Alphaproteobacteria bacterium
CGCCCGTCGCGCCGCGGCCGATGGATTTATTATGGCCGCCGTAAAACATTACGTTACGCTGGTCGGTGATCGTGGTATAAAAATGTCTGGCGGCCAGCGCCAACGTGTTGCAATTGCACGCGCATTTTTAAAGGATGCACCGATTTTGATTTTGGATGAGGCCACATCCGCCCTTGACAGCGAGACCGAGGCCGCCATTCAGAAATCATTTGAAGAATTGGCTGAAAACCGCACAACAATCGCAATTGCCCACAGATTATCCACTTTGCGCAATATGACGCGAATAATCGTCATGCGCCATGGCAAAATAATAGAGCAGGGCACGCATCGTACATTGGTTCGGCGCCGTGGTGCATATGCGCGCCTGTGGAAAATGCAGTCCGGCGGATTTATTCAGGAATAAAATCTGCGTATAAAATCTGATTTTATTGCAGGGCAATTTGTGATATAATGCCGAACATGAGAAAAAGTACATTTTATATATTATCGGTTTTATCTTGTTTTGCGGCGGCGCCTGCATTCGCAAACTGGGAATATTCTGGAACATACCTTGGTGATGGATGGTATACGGATGACGGCTCGCGCTTTGTTTTGTCTGTTCGCGGCGGGGCCGCATTGGGATTTGGCTCAATAAAGAATGAGGTTGGGGCCTTAACCACCGAATATTATATAAATCCCGGTGACGGTATGGTTATATCCGCCGCATATTATGATGCCTGTGTTGAGGGTGGCGGCTGTGCCGGTTTTGAATATGCCGGCATGGGTGAAACGTCGGCGCTGCCCGCGGCCAAGGATTTTCAAGAATATTCATTCGCCGCCGGTGCCTCGCTGGGCTGGACAATTCCCAATCGGCCTCAGTGGCGGCTTGAAATCGGCTGGGACCATATTTCAGAGGCGGAATATAACGCATCCCCATTATACGAAGGTGATTTGCACTTGGCTGGTGGCGATATAGAGGGTGTTGTTGTACATGTGCAAAGCGGCTCTATTCAATCCAAGATAACAACGGATTTGATTAGCGCGATGGCATTCTATGATTTTTTCGACGGTCTGCAAAAGCCTGTTCGTAAAATGGTGCCATACGTTGGATTTGGTGTCGGATATGCGGACACGACAACAACATTGAATCTGGTTGACCCATATGGGGATTTGTCCACATCGGTTGATTTACAGAATTTTGGTGAACTGGATGATTATGGTGTTTTAAATTTTTACCGCTCGGAAAACAGTTCTTCAAATATTGCCGGAATATTGGCGCTGGGTGTATCGTATGGTATAAATCAGACAATGTTTTTGGATTTTGGGGCCCGTGTTTCATATATACCAAAGATAAAATGGACACTTGAAAACAAAGACGGTACGCGTACACGTGACTGGGTTGGGGCCGAAAACATGATATATGCAAATATAATGTTGGGGCTTCGGTTCGAATTTTAAAAATTACCCCGCGCCTGCGGGGATTTTTTATACCTTGGTTCCAAATTTCCCGCGACCTATTTGGCGATACGACAGTGCCTCGGCCAGGTCGGAAATTTCCACATTGTCGGCCTCTCGCAAATCCGCAATGGTTCGTGCAATACGCTTAATGCGATTATATCCGCGTGCAGACATGCCCATTTTTTCCGCCGCCGTATTTAAAAAGTCTGTGGCATCTTGGGCCATGCCAACCGCCGCGTCCAGTTCCGGCCCGTCAAGATATGCGTTGATTTTGCCTTGTCTTGCGATTTGACGAGTTCTTGCGGCAATAACGCGTGCGCGGATTGTCGCACTGTCCTCGCCCGGCTCAGTATCGGCGGCTTGCTTCATTTCCCATGGGTTTACCGCATCCACATCAACATGCAAATCAATTCGGTCCAACAACGGCCCTGATATTTTGTTTTGGTATGCCTCGGCACATCGCGGGGCGCGCGAACATGACATCGCGGCGTTCCCCAAGTGCCCGCACGGGCATGGATTCATTGCCGCAATCAATTGAAAGCGTGCCGGATATGTCGCATTCCGCCGTGCGCGGGAAATCATAATTTTCCCGGACTCCATTGGCTGGCGTAAAATTTCCAATGTCGCGCGGTTAAATTCCGGCAGCTCGTCTAAAAACAATACCCCGTTATGGGCCAGAGATATTTCGCCCGGTCGCGCATCCCCGCTGCCACCCGCCAATGCGACGGCGCTGGCGGTATGATGAATTGCACGAAATGGCCGCGTCCGTATCAGGCTGGCCCCGCCAAGGCCGCCTGCGATTGAATATATTGCCGATGTTTCCAATACTTCGTCCGCGGTCATTTCCGGTAATATTGTCGCCAGTCTTGATGCCAGCATTGTTTTTCCCGACCCCGGCGGCCCAATCATCAGCATTGCGTGGCCGCCCGCCGCGGCGATTTCCAAGGCGCGCTTTGCCGCCGCCTGGCCGTGTACGTCACGTATGTCCAGTGTTTGGGCGGCCGCCGGGGCCGCGATTTCCGGTGCAGGCGGCGGCGGTAAAATCGCACGGCCGTTAAAATGATGAATTAGCTCCAATACATGTTGTGGCGCCAGTATGTCGGTATTTGCGGACAGTGCGGCCTCCGCCCCGCATGATGCCGGACATATCAGCCCCAATCCATTCTTTTGTGCCCATACGCCCGCAGGCAGTACTCCATCAGTCTTAACGATTGCGCCATTCAGACCCACTTCGCCCATGATAAGGTATTTTGATAATTTGTCTTCTGGCAGGACACCTATTGCGCACATGATTGCGCACAATATCGGTAAATCAAAATGTGCACCGGATTTTTCCACGTCGGCCGGTGACAGATTCACCGTCAGCTTTTTAGGCGGCAACGACAAATTCAATGCCGCCAGCGCATTGCTGACACGTTCCGCGGATTCTTTAACCGCACGGTCGGCCAGTCCGATTATTTTAAATTCCGGCTTTGCAAGGCCCGCGGACAGCTGCACCTGGACATCTATTTTGGTTATGTCCATGCCGTTGAATATAATGGAGTTTAAAGAAATCATATTTTCATATTATAGCTTGCGCAATTTTAATTCAAGTTCTAAAATACCGGCAAAACCAAAGGACGGAAAAGTATGCCAAAGAATAAAAATGTTGCGCGCGAGTGGTTTAATACACTGTTTTACGGCGCGCTGATTGCAATCGTTTTCAGAAGCTTTTTATTAGAGCCGTTTAATATTCCGTCCGGGTCAATGATACCTACATTGCATATTGGTGACCATATTTTTGTTGAAAAGTGGGCATACGGTTATTCGCGTTATTCTTTCCCGTTCGGGTCTTGGAAAATGTGGAACGGTCGCTTTTTTGCAAAAGAACCCAAAATGGGTGATGTGATTGTTTTTCGCAATCCTGTTAACGAATCCCAAGATTATGTAAAACGTTTAATAGGGCTGCCGGGTGATACGGTACAGATGATTGACGGCCGCCTGTACATAAACGGCCAGATTGTCCCGCGCGATAATCCGCGCCCGTATATTGTGGCCGTTTTGCCGAAATCATTGCGCAGTGTCGGCTATTACGAAGGCAGCATGGCAATAAAAGGCAATCGTATCTGGATTGATAACGAACCGGCGCCATTTAACTATACCATTGAATATAAATCGGAACGCTATTGCAAAACATATGCCGGGGCATGCGGTGTTGCGCGCGTAACGGAGTATACGGAAACGCTGCCAAATGGCGTGGCGCACAGTATTATTGAATACGCAGATAATGCAATGTTTGACAACACGCCGGCATATACCGTTCCCGATGGACATCTGTTCTTTATGGGTGATAACCGTGATAACAGTGGCGACAGCCGTGCCGATATCGGCTTTGTTTCGCGTGATTATGTCCTGGGCAAGGTTTGGTTTGTCTGGTACTCTCATAATTATTATTCACCGATGTTGGCAATCTGGAACTGGGGTAATAAGATGCGTTGGTCGCGTTTCGGGATGGGGATAAACTAAGTATGGAAAAATTAAATTATACATTTAACAACCCTGTTTTGCTGGAATTGGCCCTTACGCAAAGCGGTGTTGATGCGTCCAAAAATAACGAGCGGCTGGAGTTTGTTGGTGACCGCGTTCTGGGGTTAACTGTTGGGGCAATGCTGTATGAAATGTTCCCACGGGAATCCGAAGGGGAACTGGCGCGTCGTCATGCCATGCTGGTCTCTACCGAGACATTGGCGGATGTTGCGATTGAAATAGGGTTGGACAAACTTGTTCGCCATGGTCATATGACCGCCGGGCGGATGCGTCATGTATGGGCGAACGCGATGGAGGCCGTATTTGGTGCAATCTTTCTTGACGGGGGATTTGATGCGGCGCGTGATGTTATAATGCATCTGTGGCGTAATATTGCATCTCGTGATGTTGTCGCACCCAAAGATGCAAAGAGTGCACTTCAGGAGCTGGTTCAAAAGCGTGCATCGGGTGACCTGCCGGAATACGAATATACGGAACCCGTCGGGGCATCACATAATCCTGTTTTTACGGTGCGTGTAACCGCACTTGGGAAAAGCGCCACGGCCAAGGGGGCGTCTAAAAAAGAAGCGTCGACGGCGGCCGCGGCCGAGTTGTTGAAAATTCTTGCAATTTAAGGTTGCGCAAGTTAAAATCGACCCATAATCAAAGGAAAAGTTATGTTCACAATTTTACTGGTTTGCTTAATTGTTGTTGCTGTTTTAATGACAGGTATTATTTTGTTACAAAAGTCTGAGGGCAGTGGCATGTCCGGTTCTTCTGCGGCATCCATGTTTGGTGGCGCATTAACCGGTGCGGCGGCCGGTAACTTCTTAACCAAGATAACCGCATGGCTGGCAACGTTGTTCTTTGTTTTGTGTGCCGCATTGGCTTTGGTGTCGGCAAAATCCGATATGGCGGCACGTCAAAGTGATTTGCGCCAGGAAATTTTGATTCAGGAAAGCGCGGATGCGGCATCCCAACCCGCGCCGGCGGCTGCGGAATAAAACAAGACGCATGTTTGCCCGGGCTCTGGGCAATAAAAAAACGCCCATTCGGGCGTTTTTTTATTTCTTTTTCGAAACACGCTTTGGCGCAGGCTTCGGTGCATTTTCATTTTTAAACTGTTTATACAGCATTTCAAGGCATGTATATCCGATTAGTGCCGAACCCGCCGTAATCAAACCGGGCAACAGGCCGTCCGAGAATATTGCAAACAGAATAATCGCCGCAACCAATACAACGGTATAGCCAATGTTTTTGGCCAATACATTCAAGATTTTTTCAAGTGTTTTCATTTTAGATTTTTCCTTCGTTTGGATAGTTGCATTATATATGAATTGATAATCTTTGCGCAAGAGAAAAACCGGGGTCGCATTGCGACCCCGGTGGGGGAAATACATATGTTCTTTTACAGTATTACCTGGCCGCCCAGTCGTGCGGTACGCGGAATCGGACCGAACGATGAACGCGGTGATACGTAAATGTTGCCTGTGACGACAAAGTCTCCGCAAAACTGCAGCATTTCAACGTCGCGCAGGAACAGATTGCCGCGAACGACAGTGCCGCATGGCAGTGTATATTTGCGCATATTTTGCAAGTACAGATTTCCGTTTACTTGGACGCCGTCGGTCAGTACCGGCTGGGCCCCGCGACGGTCAATGATAATATCGCCGTTAAGCTGTTTGGGTGCCGCGGCACGTACATGTACCGTATTTGCAACCGTAACAGTGTGGGATACATATTTGCGTGTCTTTACATCACGCTTCAGCGGCAGCGTCTGGCGCTGTGGCTGGACCTGTGCCTGTGCTGGTGCGGATTCTTCGGTCACAGTTACCTGCTTCTTTTCCGGCACTACCGCCACTGCGGGGGCATCGGCAACAATAACCACTGATTTTTTATTACAGCCAACTATATCGATAACCAGCAATGAAAACAGCACGATAATCGCAACCAGCAGCGTCAGATTAACCAAGCCGACTAAATCAATACTGCGAATCCATGCCCATACGAGGCTTGCCATTTTTGCAATCATGCGAAAAGGCCGGCATATAATGCTCCGAACACGGGCCCAAAAAGTGTTATTCTTGCGCTTTGTGCGTGCGGATTTGCGAACTTTTTTACGCTCTACGCGACGTGCGGCGATTTTTAACTTTAATTCTTTGAACATATCTGCCCCTTATTTATAGTATGCAGACATAATAACCCAAAAGAAATATTTGTCAATATATTTTGTCAAAAAAATATTTAGTCTATTTTTTTTCTGCGTTTTCAAGCCAGAGGGGACTTTTCCAACTTTAACAGCGTTTGTTTTATATCCGTGCCCGCCGCATACCCGGTCATTGTTCCGCCGGTGCCCAAAACGCGATGACATGGAATTATAATCAGTATCGGATTACGCCCAACGGCGCCGCCCACAGCTCGCGGGTGCGCATTCAGTTGATTTGCAATATCGCCATATGTTCTGGTCTTGCCATATGGTATGGTGCACAGGGCGCTCCATACACGCTGCTGAAAATCAGTGCCGCGCGGTCGCAGCGGCAGGTCGCATCCCATTGTCGTTTTGCTGTTAAAATATGCGTCCAACCATTTGGATGCTTCGATAAATATGGGATGGTTATCATATATGGCCATATTTTTATCTGCCCCGACTGCGTAATATTTTTGATTTTCAATCCATAACCCTGTCAGCGCTATATCATCGCACTCCATCAGCAAACGTCCAACCGGGGAATTATAATATGTATAATAGCTCATATATACATCAGTAATAAAAAGCCTGGCACAAGTCCAGGCTTTTTACATGGTTATTTTGTCAGTTTATTTTCTTTCAGCCACTTATTTAATAAATCCGCCAGTTGTGCGTTATTTAAATCCTGCATCAGAAAGTGTGTATTTCCATGTATTCCGATTTTGGGCAGCTCTATAAGTGTTGCATTTCCTCCGTTTGTATTTATTGCATCGGCGAATTTGCGTGCCATCGCCAATCTTACGCGCCAATTTTCATCACCCAGTTTATCCGATACGATATCAGGGATATAGTCGCCAAAATACATAACGATTGGAATTTTAGTAAGTTTCATAAACTGTTCGCGCGGCACACCCACGGGTGCAACCCCTCCGGTTAGGCCATCTATTTTATCCGGCATATCGTCATCCGGGAATACAAAGCCGCCGGGTTCATATGCGGCAACACCACGAACGGCATCGCTGTTCATCGCCGCTATCCATCCCGGCATACCACCGGCAGAATGGGTTACCAGTATGCTGTTGCCGACCTTGTTTGCTATTTCCGTTGCTGCGTCGGCATCCAACGTATGATTGCTTAAATCAGGGGTCATTTGCCGAAAGAACTGGGATAAATATTCCGCATCCATCGGAAACTGTACGCCTGGATTGTAATCAGGCCATACACCGATGCGCCATATGTCAAACCAGAACATTTCATCCGCCACTGGTTTGGTTGTTGTGGTCGCTGTGGTGCGGCCTGCGCGACCACGTCCAGGCAGGTCAACAATATATATAGGCCAACGTTTTTCCAACATCAATGTCGCAAATCCGGGGCGTCCGTCTGGGGTCATTTGCCATACGACGCCGTCTCCGCCAAAACCATGAATAAATATCAGCGAATTTTTCCGTGCACGTACTGGAATCTGATAGTCAACAAAGGCATGGTCGGCGCGATAAGATTGTCCGGTCTCAATCTGCTCGCTCCAACCGACGAATTTCGCATTGTCATAAACACCGGGCCTTTGCAGCATTGTTCCGCCAACGGTAAATGCGCCTTGTTCTTTGATAACTACCGGCGTCCCGGCAGTAACCAATGACAGCAACCAAATTAGTAAACTTTGAAACATTTTTTATCCCTTATTTAAGATTTTTATTAAAGAATTCGGTAAGTTTTGCCGCTTCTACGTCCACAAATTCTGGAACATAGTATGTCTGAATATGCGTTGCGCCCGGTACCAAGAAAAGTTCTTTGTCCGTTGTACCGTTTGCGCGTTCAAATGCATCACGTGTCATATACAGCGAGTCCGCTTTGTCACCCGCAATCATCAGTAGTGGTGCATTGATTAAATCAACATGATCTTCAACATCAAATGTCATCAAGTCCATCAGGCTGCTTTCTGTATATTCAAACGTTGAATTTGGATGAGCATGTGTATGACCATAATATATGCCTCCTTCGCGGTACAGGTCATATGGCAACTTTTCCAGCGCATCCATATCAAAGTTCATTTGACCAACCAACTTTGCCGGTTCGCCGGCTGCTTCGGCGGCGCGGGCGGCCGCTGCGTTTTTTAAGCGTTCTTGGACTGTGTCAATGGCGCTGTCTTGATATCCATTTCGGCGTACGCGACCAGAATTAAACATGCTAAGTGTTGCGATTGCTTTCAGGCGCTTGTCAGATTCCGCTGCGGCCAATGTATACCCGCCGCCCCCGCAAATCCCCAGTGCACCGATACGCGCGGAATCAACACCGGGATACATTGAAATATAATCCGCCATGCCATGGATATCTTCAATTCTGTTGGCGGGTTTGTCAGTATGGCGGGGCATTCCGCCCGATGCGCCCTGATACGATGCGTCGGCCGCAATTGTTACAAAACCCTGCTCGGCCAAACGTTCCGCAAACAGACCGGCAACCTGTTCCTTTACACCGCCATTTGGGTGCGCAACAATAATTGCCGGATACTTTTTTGAAGAATCAAAATTTGCCGGAGTGTAAACATTGGCTGCGATATCAATTCCATTTAACTTATATGATACAGGGTGGATATTTACCGCATGTGCAATATTTTCCGTAATCGCGCCATTATATACCAATCCCCATGGATTTGAGTTTTCTTGCGTATCGCATCCGGCAACCCCGGTCAGCATTGCCGCGCCAACAATTGGTGCAATAATCTTTTTCATGATATTTCTCCTTTGTATGTTTTTATTTAAGTTTGTTGTATTCTTCGTCTGATACCGGCTCCAGCCATTCGGCATGATTATTTTTTCCCGGAACCTCTATTGCGATATGCGTAAACCAGCTGTCTGGCGCCGCACCATGCCAATGTTTTTGGCCGGCGGGAATATTCACCACGTCACCAGGGCGCAATTCGCGCGGCTTTTCGCCCCATGCCTGATAATAACCGCGTCCCGTGGTTGCCAGCAGAATTTGGCCGCCGCCGTGATGCACATGCCAATTGTTACGAACGCCCGGCTCAAACGTTACATTAAATACGCCCATTTGCTCTGTTGTAATCGGTGCTAGATAACTTGGGCCGGAAAAGTATCGGGCATTGGCATCGTTTGGTGCCCCCAAGCCGAACAAAATATCATGGGGTGTATGCGCAATCGCCAAGATTTCTGCGATTTGCTTATCGGTAACACCAATGTTTTTTGCAATTCCGATATGGCCGGCCAACTGGCCTTCTGTGCCGCTCATTGTGGCCAATGCCGCCACAGTTGCGATTTCTCGTTCCTGTGGGGTTAATACGCCGCGTGCGAATATGTCGGCAAACAGATGCTCTTTCAGAAATGTGTCTATTGTCGGCACAAATTTGGCATAAGGTGCATTAAACGGTTGACCAGTAAGCTGTTCGCGTGTCTCGCGGCCGATTTTTTCACGGTCTGCATCCGCGGGCAGGGCGTTTGGCTCAATGCCTGCGGTATCATGAATGCCATGCGCTTCGCGTTCATGCACAACATTCATAAAATTGGTAATTGCATTCAGGCTGCGCGGAAATCCGCAGTAAGCATACATTTGAACCAGTTCTTCTTTGATTTCGCTTATTGTCAGTCCATCATCCAGTCCTTGATTTAATGCCGCGGTCAATCCCGCCATATCGCCGGCCGCCGTACGACTGGCAATAATTGCAATATTCTGCTCTTTTGTGTTTAAGCTTTGCTTTGCCATTGATTTCCCTCCTGTGAAAGTAACCGCCACGGCGGCTGCGCACAGCAATCCTGCACCGCCCAGAACCAATTTTTTGTAATTCATTTTTCTCCCTTTTATTTGGATTACGTACATAACTATAAATCTTAGAGTTAACTCCAGCGCAAGGACTTTTTTTATAAATATTTTCATACAAAATAATTTTATTCTTGCAAACGGGAATAAAAAGCCATATAATCGGCAACGCTTGGGGCATAGTTTAACGGTAGAACTCCGGACTCTGACTCCGTCAGTGTTGGTTCGAATCCAGCTGCCCCAACCAAGAATTCAACCCGCCGACGGCGGGTTTTGTTTTTTTGCTATCTTTGTCCATATTCTTTGTGCCACTATAGATGTGCATATATAAATACAGGAAAGGAAAAAATGAAATTCAATGGGTTAACCGCTACCCAGGTAACGGCCAGTCGCAACAAGCACGGTGCAAACATAATTCCGGCCCCCGCGCCGAAATCCGCATGGCATTTCTTTGTGGAAATCTTTCGCGACAAGATAAATCTTATTTTGTTAATAATGCTGCTGCTGTTTGTCGGTCTGTCCATGGCGGGCGTCGGCGACATGTACGAGGCGATTGGCATCGGCGCGGTTTTGGTTATCATATCTGTAATCGGGGTGCGCACACAACTGCGGGCCCAGAAAAGTGCGCGTGACCTGCAGATGGCCGTTAATCTGCATTATTGTAACGTTTTGCGTGGTGGCAAAATACAAAAAATAAAAAGCACGGATGTTGTGGTCGGTGATATTGTGCAAATCACCGCCGGCCAGGCATTGTGTGCCGATGGATATTTAATAGATGGCGCAATCGCCGTAAACAATTCCATACTGAATGGGGAATCCGATGACTGTGAAAAAAGCCCAGTCCCCGGATTTATATATAACCCCAAACAACACGTCACTGCCGAAGATTATATCGACCAAAACAGTGTTTTTGCCGGCACCACTGTACAGAGCGGTGCGGGATTGATGCGTGTAACGCATGTTGGCGTGCAAACCCAGAACGCTCAGATTCTTGGCAGTCTGAATGGCATAGAAACGCTAAAAACATCTCTGCAGATACAGCTGGACAATTTAGCGGCGCGTATTGGAAAAATCGGCTCGGTCTCTGCGGTGGCGATATTCGCAGTATTGATATTAACGCAGTATTTGGCCGGGAGTTTTGCCGGGAATATCAATGATATTCGTGTGGTATTAGGCGATTTAACCGTGGCGCTGACCATATTTGTGGCTGCGGTCCCCGAAGGGTTGCCGTTCATCATCAGTATAATTATCAGTCGCAATGCCGCTCAGATGGCCCGGAATCATATCCTGCCAAAAAATCCGCAAAAGATTCCGGCGGCGGGTAACCTGCACATAATATGCACGGATAAAACGGGAACGTTAACCCGTGGTTGCCTGTCGGTAACAGAAAATTTCTTGGGGGATGATACGGTATTGGAGCGCGATGCGGCGACGTGGGATATGTATGCGCACAGCGCTGTATTGAATAATGGCGCCGTATATGATGCGGCTGGCAACCCTGTCGGCGGAAACAGTACCGACCGCGCCATACTGGCATCGGTGCCGGCGGATGTCGCACATGGTATAATGCTGCGATTTGCAATAATGCGCCATGTACCGTTCAACAGCGCAACCAAATTTTCCAAAACAGTCGTGCGTGATACGGCGACCGAAACAGAAAAAACGTTCGTTCGTGGCGCCACAGAAATTATTCTGAAACACTGTACACACTACATGGACCGTAATGGTAAAAGACATCTGTTAAAATATGGTGTAACAGATAAAATACAGAAACGTATTGCCGCAAAGTCGCTGCGTATGGTTGCTGCCGCATATATCGACGGGGATAACAATGATGACGATATTCCGGGAAATATGACACTGATTGCCATTATCGCAATGCGGGATGAATTGCGCCCCGGTGTCACAGATGCAATTGGCATGCTGGGGTGTGCGGGAATTCAGACAATTATGATAACCGGTGACAATCCGGATACTGCGCGCGCCATTGCGGCCGACTGTGGAATAATTACCAACCGTCATGATATCGTAATAACCGCAACCGAAATGGACGGGCGTACCGACGAATGGCTGGCAAATCATCTGGACAGGATAAAGGTTATTGCGCGCGCAACACCGGGCACCAAGCTGCGCGTGGTCTCTGTGGCACAGTCCATGAATAAAAGCATCGGCATGTGCGGTGACGGAACGAACGACGCGCCGGCGTTGCGCCGTGCGGACGTAGGTTTTGCAATGGGGGACGGGACCGATGTCGCCAAAGAGGCCGGCGATATAATCATCACGGACAACAATTTTGTATCGGTTGCCAAATGCGTGCTTGTCGGGCGCACATTCCTGCATAATGTTGTCAGCTTTCTGCGGTTCCAGTTGCCGATAAATTTCTCTTTGGTGGCGCTGTGTATTGCGTTCCCGTTAATAATCGGGGGCGAGGCTTTAACCGCGGTCCAGATACTGATAATCAATATTGTAATGGACAGTCTAAATTCGCTTTCCTTTGGGGGCGAGGCTCCTCGTGACGAATATATGTGCCATCCGGCCCCGCCAAAGGATGCGGCACTGTTGTCGCGGCACGTTATCGGGGATGTCGTCATATCTACACTTATATTTATCGGCATTTTTGCAGTGATAATGACGCCGCCGGTGCGTGCAATATTTGCCACGCCGGCGCAATACAATGCGGCCAGATTCATGCTGTTGGTTATAATGTCAATATTGAATGGGTTTAATATTCGGGTTGACGGATACAACCTGTTGTCGGGATTGCGTCAAAATCCGATGTTCCTGTATGTGGCGGTCGGCGTTATCAGTGGTGCGGTGCTGCTGGTCTCGTTCGGTGGTGCTGCTGTGGGTGTGGCGCCGCTGGGGGCGCTTCAGTGGGGGATTGTATTCGGTTTGGGGATGATGGTTTTACCGTTAGATATGCTGCGCAAAAGATTATTGCGTCGACGTCGGTAATTGGCATATCCTTCCTATATACTTTGGATATGTCGCTGCGCCATAATTAAGGCATGTCCACGAAAAAAATACTTCCTGCGCTGCTGTTGGGACTTTCCCTGATGCATGCGAACAGGGCTGATGCCTGTACAGGTATCACCCTGAAATCCGATGACGGTTCAACCGTTGTCGCCCGTACAATTGACTGGAGCGGTTCGAAAATGAACAACATATATGTTGTTTCACCGCGTAACCGTACCGTTCGTGCAATCACACCGGACGGGGCCGATACCGGACTGGAGTTTACATCAAAGTACGGTTATGTCGGTCTGGGGATGGAGCAGTCGGAATTTGTTGTTGACGGCATGAACGAAGCAGGTTTGTCTGCGGCATTGTTTTACTTTCCGAACTATGGGGAATATCAGTCTTTTAACCGCGAGTATGCAGATTCTACAATCGGCGACCTTGAGCTGGTTTCTTGGATTTTATCCAGCTTTTCAACCATTGATGAGGTTCAGGATGCTATAAAGAACGTGCGTATTGTTCATATTTATCCGGATGCATTGACTGTTCACTGGCGTATAACCGAGGCGTCCGGGCGTCAAGTTATATTGGAGATAGAAAACGGCATTCCTCGTTTTTATGAAAGTGAAATCGGTGTTTTGACAAATGCCCCCGGATATCAGTGGCAGATAACAAATCTAAACAACTATGTAAACTTGGAGCCGGGCAGTGCAGGGCCGACAAAACTGGGGGCTTTGACACTACAGGCGTTTGGTGCAGGCAGTGGGTTTCTTGGGTTGCCGGGCGATTATACGCCCCCGTCGCGATTTGTTCGCGCCGCATTTTTGTCATCGTTTAATATTCCTTTAAAGACGGGATATGATGCATCAATGCATGCATTCCATATTTTAAATAATTTTGATGTGCCATTGGCGGTTCAGTACAGTCGCGGTGCAAAACTGCCGGATATGCCGTCTGCGACCCAGTGGACAATTGCCACCGACATGCGTGCACGCATGATATACTATCGCACGATGTATAACAGCGTAATCCGTTCTATAAACATGAACGATATCGATTTCGAGAATATAGAGTTCCAGTGGCATCCGCTGGACACTGTCCAGCGCGAAACGATAATTCCTGTGACAGTACAATAAAAACGGGGGGGCTTGCCCCCGTTTTTATATTACTTATATTTCAGTGCATCGATTGGGTCAAACGCCTTGTTGCGCCCGTATTTTAGTTTTATCGGTCCCTTTGGGGTGTTCATGGTCGACGCATGATTTGTATTGTGCAACTCATAGTGTAAATGAGTGATGTCAATGCCCATTCGGAATGGCTTGCCTTGCTTTTTTAGACCCAGACTGCCGCCGGTATATCCCATTGTGCCAATCTGACAGCCTGCCTGAACCCGCTGGCCCTGTGTTACCAGTATGGAATTCAAATGCATATACCAAGATTCAAATCCGTCGGCATGCTTTATAACAATATAATTTCCGGCTGTTGACTGTGGATTATCCGGCTTTACTATTGAAACCACACCGTCTGCGGTCGCAAATATTGGGGAATCAAAATACTTTTTATTACAGCCCAAATCGTTACCCTGATGGGTGTGCCCCCCACCGCGGTTAACCGCAAAGCCAGAGCAGACCAGGCCGCGCTGCGCCTTGTCATAAATATCCAGGTCTGGCGATACCGGCACCCCCAGCGGTAAAGTTTGCCCGCGTGGAATATGTGGATGTGTTGTCGCACAGTATGTCCCCGGTGCGCCGGTTGGCGACTGTGGTGTCGTTGGGGCGGCCGGTGCCGATGCGCTTGGGGGCGGCGTTGGTTGGGACTCGGCCGCACCATTCGCGTTGTTGCTTGCATTTTGTTGGGTATTTTGTGACGGGGCCTGTTGTGTGGCAACCGTTGCGTCCGGAACATATGGCCTGCATTCGGCCTTGGTTGCCCCGGGCCCCATACAATATATCTCATGCTCTTTTTCTATACGTTCCACCTCGTCCGCCAATGCGTCATTTAGAGTTTGTAGCTGAATATGCATATATGCGCTGGCATCTTTGTATGGTGCGTATCCGGCCGCCTTGTTTTCCATCCGGTCTGAAAAAGAAACATCGTTTACGGTTGTTGGAAATTTTTCCGCGGTTAGAAATCCGGCATTCGCCGTCCCGGCAAGAAAAATACTTGAAAAGAATATGATTTTATAGCCGCCTACCATATGCTTTATATTAAATATATTACATTACCGGTACAAGTAAAATATTGACGGCTGTATTTTCTCTTGTATGCAAAAATAATTTCTTTTTAGCCGGTATTGACAAAATGTAATATTGGTATTATATTTTGTGTATGAAAGATATAACCATAATTCCTATTTTCAATCAAGCGGCGCCCGGTGTCTGGGAAGACTTTGCACATATTCATGCGGATACAATGCGCACGAATTACAACTATATAATAGATAGTGCTGAAATGAGTGACGCCATTGTGGCCGACCGACGCAAATGGACGCGTGGTACGCATTTTGCATTTGGGGCATATGATGACGGTAATATGATAGGCTATATCCAAGGCGATGCGACTGGTCGCTGTGCGACCATACAGTCACTGTATGTTTTATTTGAATACCAGAAAATGCATGTTGGGCGCGATTTATTAAGATATGCGGAGCGGGCGGTAAAGTTATTTGCCAATCGCACAGAATTGATTGCATTGACAAAAGCGGAGCCTTTTTATCGTGCGCAAGGTTATCGTAATCTGTACAGCAACGTTTATGCCAAGGATATTGCAGATGCGCCGCGTTGCGAGTGCCTGCCTGTATTCAAATGTTCCCGACCGTTGGCTAACAAGTGCATTGCGCTTAATCCGGAATTTGATGCGTCGGCTGTAAACAAAGAACATCAGTCGTTATTTGTATATTTTGATGTGGATAGTAAAGTTATCGGATATGCGGCGGGGAATGATATTGTTGTAAATCCGTCCTCCGGTTTGTCAAATATAGTTCGCGCCAACCTCCAGCGTAATATTTCAAAAATAAGGTAATAAAAATCCCCGCCTGATGACGGGGATTTTTCATTACATCATTCCGGGCATACCGGCCGGCATCGGGGCACCTGCCGGTTTTTCTTCCGGTATTTCGGACATCACGGCGCCTGTTGTCAACAGCACACCCGCCGTACTGGCCGCCGCCGCCAGAGCGGTTTTTACAACCTTTGCCGGGTCTATGATACCGGCTTTCATCATATCGACGTATTCGCCTGTCTGGGCATTATATCCCGTGTTGTAATCTTTGGCCTCGGATACTTTGCCGACGACAATCTCGCCGGATACGCCGGCGTTTTCTGCAATCTGGGCGCATGGCGCGGACAAAGCACGGCGTACAATATCAATACCGACATTCTGGTCCGTATTTTCCCCTGTAACCCCGTCCAGCGCACGTATCGCGCGTACCAAGGCTACGCCGCCACCGGCAACGATACCGCCTTCTACTGCGGCGCGTGTTGCCGCCAAAGCGTCATCAACGCGGTCTTTCTTTTCCTTTACCTCAACTTCGGTCATGCCGCCCACCTTGATAACGGCGACCCCGCCGACCAACTTGGCCAATCTTTCCGCCAATTTTTCACGGTCATAATCGCTAGTTGTTGTTGATATGGCGTTGCGAATTTCATCCGCACGTGCGGCAATTGCCTTTTTATCGCCGCCGCCATGTGCCAACAGTGTTGAATCCTTGCCGACAACCACTTTTTTTGCCGTTCCCAAAACATCCATGGATATATTTTCAAAAGTCATACCCATATCGTCGGAAATAACGGTTGCCCCTGTAACAATTGCGATATCTTTCAGCATTTCTTTGCGTCGGTCGCCAAATCCGGGTGCCTTTACCGCGCATACTTTCAATCCCCCGCGCAGGCGGTTCAGTACCAGTGTCGCCAAAGCTTCTGATTCAACATCTTCGGCAATAATCAGCAATGGGTGGCCGGATTGCGCAATCGGCTCCAGTATCGGCAGTAATGCCTGCAGCCCTGTAATTTTCTTTTCAGATACCAGAATCTGAGCACCTTCCAGTTCCGCCAGCATCTTTTCGCTGTTTGTCACAAAATAGGGCGACATAAATCCCTGTGCAAACTGCATTCCTTCAACAACATCTATTTCTGTATCCAGACCCTTGGCTTCTTCTACTGTAATAACGCCTTCTTTGCCGACCTTTTCCATTGCGGCGGCAATTTTTTCACCGATGTCACGGTCCGAATTGGCGGATATTGTCGCAACCTGGGCGATTTCAGCGCTGTCTTTGACCGGGCGCGCATGCGCATCAATGTCTGCAACTACTTTTGCCGTGGCGATATCAATACCACGTTTGATGTCCATCGGATTCATGCCGGCTGCAATAACACGGCGTCCTTCGCGGATTATTTTTTGCGCCAATACGGTCGCTGTTGTTGTGCCGTCACCTGCATCGTCACCGGCTTTTTTTGCAACCTCTTGAACCATGCGGGCGCCGATATTTTCCTGGGGGTCCGGCAAAGACACGGCTTTTGCCACCGTTACGCCGTCTTTGGTCGCCGCCGGTGCGCCATATGATTTTTCAATAACGACAGTGCGACCTTTGGGCCCCATTGTGATTTTTACCGCATCGGCCAGTTTATCAACACCCGCCGCCAGCTTGTCTGTATTAAATACGATTTCTTTTGCCATTTGTTATTCCTTTCTTATTTCAAGATACCCAAAATATCGCTTTCTTTGATAATAACATAATCGCGCCCGTCTATTTTGACATCATTTGCACTTGATGCCCACTTTGCGAACATGACGACATCGCCTGCCGCAACGGTCATTGGTATACGTGTGCCATTTGAAACTTCGCCGTCACCGACCGCAATTACACGTCCGCGCGATGGTTTCTCTTTTGCGTTATCAGGGATTATTATGCCGCCGGCGGTCTTGGTTTCTTCTTCCATCCGCTCCAGCAGAACATAGTTGTTTAATGGTTTTAGCATATTATCTCCTTTGCTGTACGCCTGATATAGTTCAGCATTGCCCAATTTCAAGTCTTGCTTTCACCCGTTTAGTGTACTATCCTAAATGCAATCGGACAAGGGGAATAAATATGTATGATAATGATAACGTATTTGCAAAAATAGCACGTGGTGAAATTCCGTGTGAAAAGATTGCTGAAAATGACTATGCGCTTAGTTTCCATGACGTAAACCCGATGTTTGCAATACATGCCCTGGTTATTCCAAAAGGGCCGTATATGAATATTCTGGATTTTACAGCGAATGCATCGGCTGCCGAACAGGCCGGTTTTTGGAGATGTTTTACCCAGACAGCTGAAAAATTGGGAATTGCGGGAAATTTTAATGTCTTGGCGAATGCGGGTGCCGCGGCCCCGTTTGTGCCTCAGTCTGTATTTCATTTCCACCTGCATTTAATGTCGGGTGCTCGCCGTCCGGAATTTGACAAGGAAATGGCCGCAATATGCCACAGATAAATATCCGTGTTATTCCGCGTGCCCGTCGCAATGCGGTCGAGCCTCAATCAGACGGAACGTACCGCATTTATACTACCGCGGCACCGGCCGATGGTGATGCAAATGCGGCGGTGATAAAAATGCTGGCCAAGCATTTGGGCTTGGCGAAAAGTGGCATAAAAATAATTCGCGGGCAAACCGCCCGCGATAAAGTCATTGAATATTAGTAATTCAGTACTTTTTCCATCAACTCTTCCGGTGTTGTGGCGCCATGCAGATTATAGTCTTCGGGGTGTACAAAGAAACCATAGTTTTTCATATGCACCAACAGGCGCGCAAACGGTGCCCAGAAATGGGCCGTATTCATAAAGAACAACGGTTTGTTGGTCTCGCCAATCTGCTGCATCGTCATAATGTCGGTTAATTCATTCAAAGTTCCTGTCCCGCCCGGCAGAATTATAAATCCATCGGACAGTTCAAACATCTTTTGTTTACGCTCGTTAACGCCGTCAACAATTTCAAATGCATCAATTCCTTCGTGCATAGGTTCTTGTTTTGCAACAACGTCATGTGTTGTAATTCCCGTTACATGCCCGCCATTTTCCAACGCGGCACTGGCAACAGTTCCCATCAGACCGACATTTCCGCCGCCAAATACCATTCTTATCCCGTTTTGGGCCAACATTGCGCCAATTTTTGCCGCGTCACGTGCAAATGCCGGGTTTGTACCGTACTGATGCCCGCAATATACCGCAATAGATTTTAACTTTCCTGCCATGTTTTTCCTTTATTTTTGCGAATTATAGCATAAAATAGCCAAACCATGAACCAAAATTTTTTGGATTTTATAAAACCCTTTTTACATCATCGTCTGGCGGTTGCGGTCAGCGGTGGCGTTGATTCAATCGCGTTGTTGCATTGGTTGGTTGCGGTCGGCGCCGATATTGTGGTTTTGCATGTAAATCATGGCCTGCGTGCGGCGTCGGCGGACGAAGAAGAATATGTGCGTACGTCTGCCGCCGCACTTGGGGTGCCGTGACATGTTTTTTATTGGGGTGGGGAAAAGCCGTCCTCCGGACTTGAG
>JAIDLK010000011.1 GCA_029051085.1 Alphaproteobacteria bacterium
CCCGGCCAGCATGATTGCCCGAGCATTTGGATTTACACCGGAAAAGTTTTTTGAAATCGCGGAATCTGAAAAAGCCGCCCCAAAGGTAGAGTTTTAATAAAAACGCTTGATTTCTAAATAAAAACAATATAAACTGGGCACCGCTGGGTAATCAGAACTGATTAAACGGCGGTGCTTTTTGGTCCCGCCCGCGATAAGGATTCTGTAAAACACTCGGCACCATAAAAACCAAAAGGATTGAATTATGGCAAGAGCAGGTGCAAAACGTAGCACTCGTAAATTGAAAATCAGCCGCCGCTTGTGTGTAAACCTGTGGGGTCAGGCTAAATCTCCGTTTAACAAGCGTAAGTACAAGCCGGGTCAGCATGGTCCGACATCTCGCGGTGGTAATTCTTCGGATTACGCAAAGCAGATGCGCGCAAAGCAGACTCTGAAGGGCTATTATGGCAACGTTGGCGAAAAGAAGTTCCGTGCATACTATCTGGAAGCGGCCAATATGAAGGGTGACGCGCCGGATAACTTGATTGGTTTGCTGGAACGCCGTCTGGACGCGGTCGTATATCGTGCGAAATTGGCGCCGACAGTATTCTCTGCCCGCCAGCTGGTCAGCCACGGCCACATCAACGTTAACGGCAAGCGCGTAAAGATTGCATCTTACCAGGTAAAGCCGGGTGATGTCATCACGGTCAGCGAAAAAGCAAAACAGATGCCGTTGGTTGTTTTGGCACTGGAATCTGCGGAACGCACATTCCCGGATTACATCAGCGTTGACAGCGCGAATTTCACCGCGACATACACACGCGTGCCGGCATTTGCGGACGTTCCGTATCCGGTTCAGATGTTCCCGGAATTGGTTATCGAATTCTATTCTCGTTAATCATTACGAATATATTCAAATCCCCGCCCCAGCGGGGATTTTTTACTGGATTGCCACACTCGTCCGTCTCCGATAACGCTGCGTCATTGCGAGGGGGGCGCAGCCCCGTGGCAATCCATAAATTCTTTATTTGATTTCCCGTTCTTTTCATGTATAATTATTATGCAACGTCGAATTGGCGTTGTGGGGTGTAAGAACCTCAAATATTCTGTCAGTGATGACATTAACTATCTCCAGCCTGTGGGTTGGAGGGTCCGTGAATATATTGAATAAACGGCACTATTGAGTATTATAGTTCTTAACCTCCAACCTCTTAGATATATCTAAGTGGTTTTTTTATTCTAACAATCACTATATACAACGCATGCTTTACCCCGCCCCGGCGGGGATTTTGTTTGCAATCGTATCATTTTTAGGATATAGTACTTATTGTAATAGGGGCTCCTATTATGCGAGATTAACCTCTCGTATAGCGTCGCCCGTGCGGGCGTTAAATGCCAATCTAATATTGGATTGGAGGCCGTGAATATATTGAATAAACGGTGCGCATACGCTATGCAAAGGTTAACCTCCAATCCGCCCTGTGTTCATGGCGGTTTCTTATTATAGTCCGCATAGTAATTTTTATGGTAAATCCGTAAAATATCTGATATAGTGCTGACTATAATAGGTCGTCCCTATTACTGAGAGCCTGAAAAACTCGATAGCAGAATCGCCCGCACGGGCGCAAGCGTGTCCAGCCATATTGGTTGGAGTCCGACGAATAAATAAGTCGGGGGATACATTCTGCTATCTTTTTCAGCTCCAACCATCTATTTTGATGGTTTTTGTTTTTTAACAGGGGGCCACCATGACAAAAAATAAACAAATAGCAGATGATATTCCTCTCATCCCGGAAATACCGGAAATTCCCCAAAGTGAATATCCGCCACAACTGATAAGCAAGCTATGCACTTTCTATAACAAATATCCTAATTATAAAACCGGAATTGTTGATATTTCCATTCTGGCGCGCTTGGCGGCGCAAGAACTGGAGAAATTCACACGTCGCCCGCATAAACAGGTAATACAAATCTGCTTTGATGATGAACCAACACCGGGATATCGGGTATAAAAAAGTGGGGCCACCGTTTCTTTGATTGGAGATGAGAAGACGGTAAAGCCCCATTAAAAATACCACCGAAAGTTAGGTGGTTGGAGGCTCAAACAATCACTATAAATTGCATGCCTTATTCAATATATTCGGCATACTCCAACCAATGTTGGAATTGTTTTTTTTATAGTGTTGGGTTTGAGGGCCCACAACAGTTCTTTCTTTGTTGCGATTGGAATATAATCGTATTTTGGGTAAAAACGCAAGTGTTTTTTATGAAAAAAATTATATGCGGTATTTGTTCCTATTGTAAAAATGAAAAATCATGCAATAATCAATATACAATCACAAAATATAAATTGCATGTGTACGCCCGGGTCAGCCCCCACGGGCGTTTTTTTATATTTTAGACTTTCATTTTCAATACAAAGGCATTACTATTTGATACAGAAAGGGTAATGATAATGTCAGATAAAATTGTTTTAACAGGTATCAAGCCAACCGGCACGCCGCACTTGGGAAACTACGTCGGTGCATTAAAGCCGTTGGTTGAAATGTCAAAATCTAATACGACCTATATGTTCATCGCCGATTTGCATGCGTTGAACTTTATGCGCGATGCCGCTGCACTGCGCCAACACACATATGAAATCGCTGCTATTTTGGTGGCGTTGGGACTGGATTTGAAAAACGCCGTTCTGTTTCGTCAGTCCGATATAGTTCAGGTGCCACAATTATCAGCCATGCTAATGAATGTCACGCCAAAGGGCTTAATGAACCGTGCGCATTCATACAAGGCGGCAATGGATAAAAATGCTGCGGCCGGTCTGGATACGGACGCGGGCGTGAATATGGGGCTTTATACATATCCGATTTTGATGGCGGCGGATATTTTGCTGTATAATTCAGATATCGTTCCTGTTGGTGCCGACCAGAAACAGCATGTTGAATTTGCACGCGATATTGCGGGATATTTCAATAATATTTATGGCGAAACATTTAAGTTGCCTGAACCCGTCATCGGCGAAGACAGTGGTATAATTCCCGGGCTTGACGGTCGGAAAATGAGCAAATCTTACGATAATGTAATTCCGCTGTTTGCGCCATCGGCCGAATTAAAGAAAAAGATAATGCGACTAATCACGGACAGCAAGCTGCCCGAAGAGCCGAAAGACCCGGAATCATCCACGATATTCCAGCTGTATAAAAATTTCGCCACCCCGGCCGAGATAGAAGAGCTGCGCCGGGCATTCCAAGCCGGCGGCATGGGATATGGCACGGCCAAAACAATATTGTTTGAAAAAATTGACAGTGTTTTGTCCGCGCCGCGCGCCGAATATGAACGCTTGATGGCGAATACAGCGGAATTGGATAAGATATTGGCCGCCGGCGCCGCCCGTGCGCGTGTTGTTGCCGAGCAAACGTATGCGCGTGTACGCCGCGCCATGCTGGGCTAAATAATAAAAAAAGGAGAGAAAGATGAATAAAAAACTTATTTTTGGTGCTGCATTCATAATTGTTGCCGCGGCAATATTGGCGTTGGGCGGCAAAAAGACCGATACGCCGCGTACAATTGCGGTGGGGGGTGAGTGCCTGACAAGTGCACCCAAAGACCGTACCGCGATAACAT
>JAIDLK010000012.1 GCA_029051085.1 Alphaproteobacteria bacterium
GGTTATACTGATTATTGCAACATCGGTACAAATCGGTCTGCGTATGCATTCGGCGGCAAAAACGGCGGCGGCAACAAATTATGAAATGGCGGTGGAAAATGCAGATGCGGCGGCTTTGGCGGCAATCGGCACACAAGGCACGGGCGCATCCGCAGATTTGGCACTGTTTCAGGCGTATATGATTGACAAAGATGCGGCAAAAATTGAACAACTGGCGGAAAAAGGCCATTCGCGCGATTTTCGTGATTTGGCACGTCTGCACGTGGTCGGAATCCGCGGCGATAAAATGACCGCACGCGAGTTGGAAAAATATCTGGCCCCGCTGAATACCAAATCATCGCCGTATTATTATATGGGCGCACTGACCGTGGCCCAAAAATATCTGGCCGAAGGTGACAAGACAACCGCGAACAAATGGCTGGATAAAATCATTAACGACAAAAACGCACCGGCGGCGATTTCTGCAAGCGCCACTGCGTTAAGATAACAAAGGCGAAAAATATGCGTAAACTTACGGCGGTCGTGGCTGTTTTAATCTTGGCGGCGGGATGTACCAAGCATGACCCGATTTTGCCGGGCGAACGCACGGCTATTTTCGAAGAAAGCACGACAACGGTTGTGGGCGGTGTGATTGAAAACCTGCCGGATGTGGCGGCGGGAAGTACTAACATCGAATGTCCGTATACGCAGGACAGTTCCAACGTAATCCGTAATGGCAACAGAAAGATTTTCACCGGGTTTCCGACAAATAATTCCGTAAAAAGCACACAATCCCCCGTATGTGCCGGCAAATATGTCATCGCGGGACTGACAACGGGTGAAGTCGTTAAGGTTAACCCTGCAAACCGTAACGTGGAATGGATTGCGGATGTATTCCGCCCCAGCAATATGACCGGCGGCGCATCGGTATTGGATATTGTTGCACCGATTGTAATTGACGGTAATGCGGTATATGCCGGCGGCATGGGCGACGCTTTTTGCCGAATAAATTTGGCGAACGGGAAAAAGAAATGGTGCACGCCAATAAGTGTTTCCGCACCGTTTATCATTACCGAGCCGGCCGCATTTGTCGCGGGGACCAACGGTATCTTGTATGCGGTACGTACAAGCGATGGCGCCATTTACTGGCAGACACCAATTGGAAAATGCAATAAAATAAGTTATGAAAATCAGATTATAACGGCGTGTAAAGCAAAAATAAACGCCGCCACAGGTGAAACGATTTAAAAAACGCCCAAATGGGCGTTTTTTAAATCGTCAGCATTACACAACCAGCATTTCCTGCTTTGTGCGAACCTTTTCCATTTCGGAATCAATGGCGGCGATGCGTTCTTTGACATCGGCCCCGGCCAGCATTTGAACCATACATTCTTTCTTTTCCGACGCCAGGCGTTCCATATATTTTTGCAGTTTTAATGAGACAATGTATCGCTCTGCCATTGTCGGGTCCATTTGAACGGCCGCCGGAACACCGTCATAATCCACATTCAACGTGGCCAAGAAATCGCCGTATCTTTCCACCAGTTCAGGGAAGGTATTTACAATATAAACAAGCGTCCCACGTGTTATTTCATCAACTGACGGCAATGCAACAGCAGACTCTTTTTTCTTGCGCGTCCAACGGCTCCATTGATTAAATTTACGCGAATTATATTCCTTTTCATATGCGCGACGCAGACCTTCGTCCTTAATCTTTTCTATTTCCGCGGCCAAAAATTTTTCGGCCTGGGCCTGGCCGCCGGGCGTGGATGTTACATAGTTTTTATTCGCCAATTCCCACAGGAAATCCGTTAAATCCATGGCACCGTCGATAATCTTGCGCATGGCATCCGCTCCACCGGTCTTTAATACCTCGTCCGGGTCCTTGCCGCCGGAAACAAATGCAAAACGCACATCGGATGTATCACGTAAAAATGGCATTACTATTGATGCGGCACGGGCCGCAGCCTTTTGTCCGGCAGCGTCGCCATCAAAACAAAATGTTATGTTGCGGTTCGATTTGCACAAGACTGCAATATGGTCTTCGGTCAATGCAGTGCCAAGCGGCGCCACAGTTTCGCCAAAACCATTACATTGCATTTGAATGGCATCTATCTGTCCTTCGACAACGATACTGCGACCGGCGCGATATATCGCATCACGCGCAAAATTCAGACCAAACACAGTCCTGCGTTTATGGAACATTTCCGTATCGGTCGTATTGATATATTTCGGCTCTGACCCGTCCAGACTGCGCCCGGAAAACGCAACTATACGGCCGTTGGCATTAAATATCGGAAACATCAGCTTGTCCCGGAAAAAGTCATACATACCGTAATCACCGCGACGGCACAGCCCGGTTGCAATCAGCGCATCCTGTTTCGTATTCGCAAATGTATTTGCAATCAGATTATTTTTTGGCGCATATCCGATACGATACTTTTTTATCATATCATCTGAAAAACCACGGCGCCGAACATACTCCAATGCGACAGCCCCGGCGGGTTCAAACAACTTTTGCTGATACAGCGCGGTGGCGCGTTCGGTAATGCCGGTATACGATTCTTCGCGCGCGACGGCGGCGGGATCCCGCGGCTTGTAATCAGGCATTTTCACGCCGGCCATTGCGGCCAGTTCCGTAATTGCCGCCCGAAAATCCATATTGTTTGTTTTCATTGTAAACGAAATTATGTCGCCATGTTCGCCACAACCAAAACAGTGATAAAAACCTTTTTCTTCGTTTACAGAAAAACTGGGCGTTTTTTCATTATGAAACGGACAGCAGCCCCAATAATTTTGCCCTTTGCGCGTCAGCGGTACGCGACGCCCGACAACATCAACAATCGATAATCGCGTTCGCAGTTCATCGGTAAAATTACGGTCATATGACGCCATTTACAAGCTTTTTCCCAAATAATTGAAAATTTTGCGTCCCCAAAATCCGCTGAATCTGGCAATCAAGCTGTTCGTAACACGGTCATGCACATTGGCGGTATGCCAGTCATATTTGGTATCATGAACGCTGTTTATGATGTACATATCGTCAAATTTCCATTTTATATTGGAAAAATTATTTTCGGGCGAATTGACACGCTCAATAACAGACGGAGTTGATTTCATTAGTTTTCTATAAAGGTTGTATCTTTCAATAATATTCATTTGCCACCTCTTTTATTTCTTTTTAAACCCGCGGCGTGCAGACGGTTTTTTATTGTTTATCAAATCCGCCGCCGTTTCCAAATCCGGCTGCTCTTTTACAGAAACATTTACTTTGTTTGAGGAGATATATGCACCATAACGACCGGTCGGATAATAGTAAATCATTTTACCGGTTGCCGGATTCTCGCCAAGCTCAATCGGCTCCACTTTTTTCGTACCGGCGGAAAGCAATTCCCGCGCCACATCCAGTGTTATGGTTTCTGCGTTATATTGTTTGGCCGAAACATTCTTTTTACCATCTGTTACATATGGTCCGAATCTGCCTACCTTAAACGATATGCCCTCTCCCAAGTCAATATTATTAGCAGAGGCCTGACCTGCGGCGCCATTTTCCGCAGGCGCCTCTTCTGCGCCCAAACGCTGGGTATAGTCACACTCGGGATAATTTGCACAACCTACAAACGCACCGTACTTTGATAACTTTATCCCCAGTGTCCCACCACATTTCGGACATTTGCCATCACCGTCGCCAAACAGATGCATATGCATTATCTCGTTTATGGAATCGATTATTTCCGCTGTCTTGACACCACTTGCGGCACCAATCATGCTGTTGGTAGGTTCCCAGAATGCCTGCAGGGATTTAATCTTGTCTGCGCGACCGTTGGAAACCTCGTCCAGGGTGTCCTCGGTCTTGGCGGTGAAATTAACGTCTACCAAATCTGTGAAATATTTGGATAGGTAAGCGGCGATAACCCACCCGCCCGACGTCGGATGAAAGCGGCGCTGTTTGTCCTGCTCAACATATTTACGGTCAACGATTGTAGACATAATCGTTGCGTATGTTGACGGACGCCCGATTCCCAATTCTTCAAGCTTCTTTACCAATGACGCCTCTGTATAACGGGCGGGCGGTTGGGTAAAGTGCTGTTCCGGGCAAAGCGATGTTATTTGTATGGCGTCGCCCACACTTAAAACCGGCAACTTGGATTCACTTGACGTGTCGGCATCATCGCGACCTTCGGTATAAACTTTCATAAAACCGTCAAATGTTCGCGTCGTGCCAACCGCATGAAATACCGCCGCACGGTCCGCCGTTTCAATATCGGCCGCAACACTGTCGAATTCCGCATTCGTCATCTGGCATGCAATGGTACGCTTCCAGATTAAATCGTATAGCTTTGCCTCGTCACCGGATAATTCCGGGCCGGTGCCATCAAAATGAGTTGGACGGATGGCCTCGTGCGCTTCTTGGGCGTTTTTTGATTTCGTTACATATACGTTCGGTGTTTTGGGCACAAAACGCTGGCCATAAGTTGCGGCGATATATTCTCGTATCGCCCCGACCGCATCCGCAGACAGGTTTGTTGCATCCGTACGCATATATGTAATCAACCCCTGTTCATAAAGCTTTTGAGCAGTGCTCATTGTACGCTTTGATGAAAAGTAAAGCTTGCGCGCCGCCTCCTGCTGAAGTGTAGAGGTTGTAAATGGTGCCGCCGCACGACGGGATGTCTTTTTCTTTTCAATATTTACAACCGAGGCATTTATAACAGGTTCACCGATGCCCGATAAAATTTCATCCATGCGCGAACGGCCACCAATGCTTAACTTTTCGATTTTCTCGCCACCAAATACGGACAATGCGGCGGAAAAAGTATCGGCGCCACGCATCATTTCCGCAGCCAGGCTCCAATATTCAACCGGACGAAAGGCCTCTATCTCGCGCTCGCGATCGACAACCAGCTTTACCGCAACAGACTGTACGCGCCCGGCGGATTTCCCCAGATTACGACGCCACAACAAAGGCGAAATACCAAAACCAATCAGATAATCCAAAGCGCGGCGAACCAAATATGCATCGACCAGATTCTGATCTATCTCACGCGGGTTTTCAATGGCGGCCTGAACGGCTTTCTTTGTAATTTCATGAAATGCGACACGATAGACTTTTTTTCCGGACAATAATTTCTTGGCACGCAAAATATCCAATATATGCCAGGCGATGGCCTCTCCCTCGCGGTCAGGGTCCGATGCCAGATATACGGCATCCGCCTTTTTAACCTCGTCCGTTATCAGTTTTATCTGACGTTCCTTGCCCGGCATAATCTGCCAGCGCATCGCAAAATTATTTTCCGTATCAACACTGCCGTTTTCGGGAACCAAATCACGCACATGACCGACCGACGCAATAACACGCCAGCCCTTACCCAAATATTTTTCGATTGTTTTGGCCTTGGACGGAGATTCAACGATAAGTAAGTTCATTTTTCAGCTTCCCTTTGCAGATAATTGCTGGTCTTTGTGAATGTGGGCATTCTGGGCCAGGCCGAATCCAAACATAAGCGCGATAAGACTGCTGCCGCCAAATGACATCAAAGGCAGCGGCACTCCAACCGTCGGCATCAACCCCAAAACCATGGAAATATTTATAAAATAATAAATGAAAAAGTTCAACATAAAACCAAAGCAAATCAACTGGCCGAATCTGTTCCTGCATGTCTTTGCACACCAGAACAGGACCATGATTATCATACTGTAAAGGCCGATAAGACCGAATGCCCCAAGGAATCCAAACTCCTCGCCCAGCATGGTAAAGATAAAGTCAGTCTGCTTTTCCGGCAGGAATGATTGCTGGGACTGGCTGCCTTTCATATAGCCTTTGCCGATAAGTCCGCCGGAACCGAACGCTATTTTTGCCTGATTTATCTGATACCCGGCACCACGTGCATCATGCTCGGGATTTACGAATGTTATGATACGCTGGCGCTGGTAATCATGCAGGCCGCCAAACCAAACAACCGGTGCCGCACATACGGCCAAAACAGCACCAATTATAAACCACTTTTTATTCGCACCGACAATATAGAAAACACCGGTCGTAATCATCGCCAAAGACAATGCCGTCCCAAGGTCGGGTTGAGCCACGATTAAACCGAACGGCACCAACAGCATTGTCGCCGGAATTATATAGTTCTTGAACTGGGATAGCTCTACGGAATTCATCCATGCAAAATACCGCGCAAGCGCCAAAACCAGTGCAATTTTTATCAGCTCGGACGGTTGGATATGAACAAAGCCCAGATTCAGCCACCGCTGGGCCCCCATGCCGGTATGGCCGACAAATGTCACCAATATTATCATTATCAGAGCAACGGCATAAATCAAATATGCCGATTTAATCCATGTTTTTATATTGGAAAACGCCGCGATAAAAAATATGGCGAACCCGACCATTATTTTTGCGGCCTGGGACAGCGCGAACGGTCGCCAATTCCCATGACCGGCAGAATAGAGAACAACAATTGAAATCGCCAGAACGATACACATCGGAACGAACAGCCCCCACGAAAAGCGGGCCAGCTTTTCCGAGAAAGTCATCATGGACGCATTGGATACACGGGTCTGGCGCGCCATTCTATTTGCCCCCCTTTAATAATGTGCGCATGACTGCAGCCGCCGTACGCGCAGCAGGACCGGAGCCGCCACTGTGCTCTGTTACAATACATACGGCGTATTTCGGATTATCTGTTGGCGCATATCCGACAAACAGCCCGTGGTTACGCATATTCCACTTCAGCTGGTCATTGGTCAGAACACCGGACAAACGCTCCGCCTTGGAAATGCTGCGAACCTGCGACGTACCTGTCTTGCCACCCATTTTTTTCCCGCCAACGTTGATGGCAGAACCGGCCGCCGTACCACCTGGCTTCGTAACCTCTTCAAGGCCGCGAAATACATAATCTATATTTTTTTTCTGCAGGCCCAATGTCGGAAACGACGGTTTCGCATCCACTTTTATCAAACGCGGATATACCTCGCGGTTTGATGCTACGCGCGCCATCATTACAGCCAACTGCATGCAGTTGGCAAGAATAAAGCCCTGGCCGATGCCAGATATAACGGTGTCACCATGAACCCAGCGGACACCGACATTTTTCTCTTTCCATTTTCTGTCGGGAATAACCCCGGTCATTTGGCGTGCAAAAATATCCGACATGTATTCCTGGCTTAGGCCCAGTTTTAGCGCCATTGACTTAATCGCATCAATACCGATTTTCAACGCCAGCTGGTAAAAATAAATGTCACAGGAATGCTTTAATGCACCGGCCAAGTCAACATGCCCGTGCCCTTTGGCCTCCCAGCAATGATAACGGCGGTCACCGTAATCCCAGTGCCCCGGACAGAAAACTTTGTCACGCGGGGTTATGGCACCCGCTTCAAGCGCGGCAAGCGCAACTATTATCTTAAATGTGGAGCCCGGCGGATATAACCCTTCCAGCGTTTTATTCATAAACGGCTTTGCAAAATCCGCACGCAGCTGGGCAATATATTCGTCCGCATCATCGGCACCGAAATTATTTGGGTCAAAGCTGGGGGTGGAAACCATCGCCAAAACATCGCCTGTTTCAATATCCAGCGCAACCCCGCACCCGGCACGATGCGTTTCCAGCGCATCGTACATTGCGCGCTGGGCGGCGTCATTGATTGTTGTCGGGACATTGCCGCCTGTAACCGGTGCTTCGTATTGAGATTTGTCTTCGCCGGTAACACGCCCAACAGCGTTGGTTATCATAACCGTCTGACCGGGCGTGCCGGCCAAAGCATCGTTAAAACGGCGCTCCAGCCCGGTTACCCCCGCCGTAAAAAACGGCGCGCCAGGCACCGGCTTATCCGGCGCACCGACATATCCGAATATCTGGGCACCCGCAGGCCCCATCTCATACACACGAGCAAAGCCGTTTTCAACATGCAACCCCGGCAGATTTTTCGCCTGAAGTTCCGCCAGACGCGCCCAGTCCGTATTTTCACTTACCAATACCGGCTGAAACTTCTGCTGCTTTTTTATACGCGCACGTATCCGTTTCAATGTCTTTGGCCGCAAAGACAAATCCGCCGCAACAATGGAAAGCAGCCCTTCCAAATCTTCCGCCTCTTCGGGAACGATATATATTCTATAGACGCGCGCATCACGCGAAATCGGTGTTCCATTGGCCGACAATATTCTGCCGCGCTCAGGCATATTTATCTGAATGCGAAAAGAATTGTTTTCGCTTTTACGCTTGTAATCACGATAAGAAAACACCTGCATCTGCAGCATACGCAGGACCAGCACGGATGTCAGCACCGCACCCGCGGTAAAGAACAACGCGGACCTGCGGTCGAAAAGACGCGAGACTTCGGTATCAATCATGCCCGACCCTTTTTATCAATGCCACAAGCGGAAAATACATCGCACATTCCCATGCACCCGTCCACAAAACGCGAAATACATTTGTAAATGTCACCATATGCGGCAAAGAAATAATCAGCACGGAAACACAAAAAAACAACGCAAAGGCACCGATGCCATCATTATCCGCACGCGTTAAATCAACAACATTTTGAAATCCGCATACCGCATAGGCAAGGCAATACACCGATGTCCAGAACAACAGTGTATCCGCACGATAATCAACCAAGAAACACATCAGTACACCGAACGGCACAAACCATGCCGTCGGGCGGATAAAGGTGCAGAAAAACACCGGCACCAGGGCCAACAACCCCGCCGGATTCAGCCACCCAATCGATGCACGCCATAAAAACAGCGTCAGAACAAACGGAAAGGCCGTACGTAAAAAATCAATTATTTTTCTGTCCATTTGTATATTGCCCCGCCGCACCGAATCTAAGTATCATGACACGGCTTAAATCGCCGGGCGATTTTATGCGCACATCCGCCTCGTTCTCCATAACGCCGACCATTATCCCTTCGGGCAGGATGCCACTGATGCCACTGGTAACAAGCCTTATTCCCGCGGTCGGCTGAAATTCCGGGTCACTGAAAAATCCCATAACCGGGCGGCGACCGCCTGTGCCCCGCATAAATCCGTATACCTCTGAGCCGACAACACGTACCGCAATATTGGTGTCCGCATCGGTCAACGCGCGCACGCGCGCAAAACCGGGCGCCGCATCAATTACAACGCCCGCCAGCATCCCGTCAAACGTTACCGCAACCTGGCCCGGTTCGATTCCATCACGCGCACCCTTGGATATCATATACGTGTTATGATGCAAAACCGAATTGTCATGAACAACATCGGCGGCAACGGCACCGGGGCGACTGTGAACAATATCCAACTCACGGGAAAGCTTCTGGGCCTCTGCAATTGCGATATCACATTCGGCGCCGCGCATCCGCATGGCATCCAATTCTTCGCGCAGCATGGCGTTTTCACGACGCAGACCCGATAATTCCCGAACGTTGGCAACAACATTCCCCACCGCACGAAACGGCCACGTAATAATGTCACCCGCAAAACCGGCCACAGGCACAACCACATGTGCCGCCGCATTCATAATGCGATAATCAGGCTTTGCAACCATAATATATATGAAAAACACCGGCAAAACCGCCGCTGCGGCCGCGGCTTTTGCCACCGAATATACACGCGATGTCAGCTTTTTTTGATTCATGTCGGCTCATACTTTAACCCTTAAAAAAGCAACATTCAATAAAAACTTGATTTTTCATTTAATTGTGTCAAAATAGCCCCGCATCTCCAAAGTGGCAAGGCATTGCCACCAGGAAAAAGTAAAAAAGGATAGAAAATGCCAAAACTGAAAACAAAGTCGTACTTGAAAAAGCGCGCATCTATGACTGCGACCGGTAAAATCCGTGTTGCCAGAAACGCCCACAAGAAACTGTTGCGTAAAAAATCCGCACGTGCAAACAACGCCGGGTCCAAACCGCAGTATCTGAATGAAAACATGGTTGGTCAGGCGAAAATCTTGGCCCCGTATGGTTTGAAATAATTGGGGGTAACATAAAATGGCAAGAGTAAAACGCGGAACAACCGTTAAACAGAAACATAATAAAATATTGGCGCGCGCCAAGGGTTATCTTGGCCGTCATCACTCGACATACCGCGCCGCGCGTGAAAAGACCGAAAAAGCAGGTCAGTACGCATACCGTGACCGTCGCGTTAAAAAGCGCGAATTCCGCGGTTTGTGGATTGTGCGTATCAACGCCGCATGCCGTATGAACGGTATCAGCTATAGCCAGTTTATGTCCGGCCTGAAAAAAGCGGGCATCGCACTGGACCGCAAGGTTCTGGCGGAAATGGCATACGCGGCCGATGCGAACTTCGCAAAATTGGTTGAAACCGCAAAACGATTTAACAGCGCCGAATCCAAATAACACTTGGCGGTGATTGATTGTTTTGTCATAATAAAAGCCGTCAAAGTGACGGCTTTTATTTATTTTTAAGGGTAAATTATGCAAGAACAGATAAAAAATATAAATTCATTGGAAGAGCTGCAGGCATTATACGCATCAGTATTCGGTAAAAACGGTACAATGACGGCACGCTTAAAGGAAATGAAAAATCTGGATAACGATGCACGCGCGGCACTGAATACGGAAAACACGACCCTGCGGGAATTGTTCAAAGTACGCCAAGCCGAATTGGAACAGGCCGCACTGATGGAAAAACTGGCGGGCGAGCGCCTGGATGCGACCCTGGATGCGGCACCGGAAAACCGCGGCACAATTCATCCGCTTTCGCGCGCATTGGCCGAAGTGTCCGGAATACTTGAATCTTTTGGCTATACAATGCATACCGGACCGGAGGTTGAAGACGACTGGCATAACTTTACCGCATTAAATACACCGGCACACCACCCTGCCCGCGATATGCAGGACACTTTCTTTTTGCCAAACGGGAATGTTTTGCGCACCCAAACATCGGCGATACAGATTCGCGCCATGGAAGGTCACGGCGTACCGATTAAAATGTTCGGGGTCGGCGCAACATACCGCAAGGAAATGGATGCAACGCACGGCCCAATGTTCGGCCAGATAGAGGGACTGTATATTGACCGTAACGTCACAATGGCGGATTTAATCGGCGATATTCGCGCATTCCTGGCCCGCTTTTTTGAGGTGGATAATGTGGAATTACGCATACGTCCGTCATACTTTCCCTTTACCGACCCCAGCATTGAGATAGACATGAAATTCCGTGGGGACAAGTGGCTGGAAATTATGGGGGCCGGAATGGTGCACCCGAATGTTTTGCGCAATTGCGGAATAAACCCCGATGAATATCAGGGATTTGCATTCGGTTTTGGCTGGGACAGACTGGCGATGCTTAAATACGGCCTGCCGGATTTGCGTGAGTTATATGGAAATGATGTGCGCTGGCTGCGTCGGTACGGTTTTTAACGCGGGGGATTAAAAAAATGAAATGGACATACGATTGGTTAAAAGACTATTTGGAAACGAACGCATCCGCGGATGAAATCGCAGATACCCTTACGCGTATCGGACTGGAAATTGATGATGTTATAACACCTGTTGTGCCAATTGCGGCAAAAATCATTGAGTGCAAGCCGCATGAAAACAGCGACCATTTGCATGTACTTATGGTTGACGATGGCACGGGAACACCGCGCCAGGTTGTATGCGGCGCGCCAAATGCACGTGTGGGTCTGATATCCGCATTGGCGGTGCCGGGCTGTATTGTCGACGGGCATGAAATTCAAAGTGGAAAACTGCGCGGCGTGCTGTCCAACGGCATGATGTGCAGTGAAAAAGAACTGGGGTTATCCGACAATCATGACGGTATTATTGAGCTGCCGGAGGAGACTGTAATCGGCATGCCAGTATTGAGCGCACCGACAGTTTTTGAAGCCGGCATCACGCCAAACCGTCCGGACTATCTGGCGGTACGTGGTATTGCGCGTGATTTGGCGGCGGCCGGATTGGGTCGCTATACCGGAAAAGGCAACGGAACAGTTGTTGATACCAACACCGGCCGCAATGTAGATATAAAAACAGATAAATGCATGATATATCGCATGGCTGAAATCCATGATATAAAAATGGCCGCCTCCGATGACACGGTTACGCGTCGCCTGCGTGCGATTGGAATTAACCCGAAAAATGCATGTATTGATGCGACAAACTATATCTGCTTTGACCGTGGTCAACCCATGCATTGTTTTGACGCAGACTGCGTTTCCGGTGATATTACCGTACGAATGGCGGCGCCGGGAGAAACATTCACCGACCTGTTCGGTGCGGAACACACTTTGCACAGCAGTGATATTGTTATAACCGACGATAAGGGCATCTTGGCACTGGCCGGGGTTATCGGTGGCGCGCGCGGCATGACAACGGACGATACAAAAAACATAATCCTGGAAAGTGCTTATTTCGACCCTGTTTCAGTCCGCAAGACTTCAAAAAGATTGGGAATTTCAACAGACGCGTCATATCGCTATGAGCGCGGCATTGA
Source organism: Alphaproteobacteria bacterium (assembly GCA_029051085.1). Classification (GTDB taxonomy): domain Bacteria; phylum Pseudomonadota; class Alphaproteobacteria; order Rs-D84; family Rs-D84; genus Enterousia. The sequence continues at coordinate 12,426 of JAIDLK010000012.1, forward strand.
TCCAACAATTTCCGACCAGGCTTTGGCGGATGCATTGAAAATGATACAGAGTACATGTGGTGGGCAAGTGGTGGCGATAAAGACCGCCGGCGAAGTTGAAGCCGAACGCCCGGTTGTTGATTATTCACCGGAAAGTTTCGCGAAAAAAATGGGTATTGATGTCCCGGCAGATGTCCAGACACAGATTTTAACCAGTCTGGGATATACAATTGAGCAACATAAAAATGATTGGCGTGTATTCCCGCCACGTCGCCGCGTGGACGTAGAGATTGCCGAGACTGTAATCGCAGACATCGCGCGTATTTACGGATATGACAAAATCGCGGCCGCGGCGGTGCATCGCCCGGCAAATCCGGTCGCGCCACATCCCGACCATGCGTTGGATATTAAACGTGCATTGGCTGCACGCGGATTGAATGAATGCCGCAGCTATGCTTTCGGGAACTCAAAAACAGAGAAACTGTTGTCGGACCATACGCCCGTTATGGTCGCCAATCCAATCGTATCCGATTTGGACACGGCGCGCGGGGACCTGATGGGCGGATTACTGCAGGCAGTGTCTAATAACGAAAAGCGCGGATATCCGGACCTGAGCTTGTTTGAGCTTGGGACGGTATTTGATGGCGACACCCCCGGCGCCCAGCGCACGGCCCTGGCAATTGTACGCACGGGCGCGACGGGACCAAGACACTGGGCAAAACGCAACCGCGATGTTGATATTTTCGATGTAAAAGCGGATATCGTATCAATGTTGGCGGGCCAGAAATATACCGTGGCAACGGATAATCCGCCACGTTGGGCGCACCCGTACAGATATGGCCGGATAATGCAGGGGAAAAAAGTTATTGCGGAATTTGGCGAGCTGTCACCGATTGTGGCACGTGAATTGCGCATAAAAACGCGTGTATGCATTGCAACGGTTGCAGATATCGAAAATATTCCACAGCGCCGCGCGGCAAAATATATTCCCGCCGCAGAGTTCCCGCCGATAACACGTGACTTTGCATTTATCACGGATGCCGCAACCCATGCCGGCGGCATTGTCGGCACAGCCATGTCAGCCGACCGTCGTATTGTGGATGCGGTTGTATTTGACGCGTTTGACATCGGCAACGGGACAAAATCAATCGCATTTACCATTACAATTCAGCCCGATAAAAATATGACTGATACGGATTTGATGGAAATCCAGAATGCGGTTATAGCAGCGGTTGAAAAAAAGTGCGGGGCACAAATCCGCGATAAGTAAAAGCCGGCCGGCAAACGCCGGCCTTTTTTATTTGAAAAAAGCGTGATTTATGCTATAATTTAAAGGCATAGGAAGCAAAAACATACGCCTAATTAAAACCACCGATTATTCTGATGGTTTTTATTTTTTTATACTTTCCCAATTTCTGCATGTTTTTATCCTTGTTTTTATGCCTAAGGAAAACGGTCCTTTGTTTGCCGCATTATGCATTGTTGGTGCAACACCGGCAATGGCGGCATCAAACGGTATGTGCGAACTGATTGTACAAATGCAAAATGTATTTAAGATACTGCGAACGATGGCGTTTGTCGGGGCAGGGTTTGTGTTGGCAAAATACGCATGGGATGCAATAGTCGGCGGTAAACTGGGCGGTAAAGATAACATTGCAGACGGCTTAAAGGCCGTTGGCGTACCAATGATTGTTGGATTTGCACTGCTGTTTTCAATCGGCCTGGTTTTGGGATTTTTGTCAAACGGCGCAAATCTGGGATGCACGGCGATTACACAGGGCTGGTAAACAAGGGGGATGAATATGAAAATATCAAAAAAGCACGTTGTATTCGCGATAATGGTTATCGCCATACTGGCATGCGGATACATGATTGCGATATAAAATCAAAGCCCCGACCGGGGCTTTGATTATTTTGAATAATAACAATCGCCTTCGTATACCCCACTGCCCGAGCCATCAGAAAAAGTGGTGCCGGATGGTATATAGCAAGATGTTATGTCTCCGGTATTGCGATCGACCGTTGTACCATAAACCCCACCGGATGATGGACAGCGAGTGCATGCTGCACTGTTTAAATAATATCCGGGTTTACATGCAGTATAAGTTTTTGTGGTCGTCGTACAGGCAGCATATGCATATTGCATATTTATCAATGTTATAAGAACAATAAAAAAAATCTTTTTCATATTATATCACCTATATTACCTGTATCACCCATCAAACACGGAGAACCATCAGAATTCGTACTTTTGTTTGAAGGCGTATAACATGTTTTCTCAGTGGTTTCGCAGGTGCCGTAGGCCTGGGTGTAATAACCGTAAGAATCACTGCCGCTTGTGCTAGAACGTGTGCACGTAGTGCCTGATACCGTCCAGCCAATCGGACAAGTTTTCTCTGTCCGGCCTTTACAACAATACGGACTCGCTGACGTTGTCTTTTTTCTACATTCTGATGATGTGTCGCATCCTAGTAATGATGCTGAGTTTGCCGATGATATTGGAATAACCAATATCAATGCTGCGATAAAAATATGTTTCATTTTAAACCTCCTGTTTGTGCGAAACAAAAAACCACCAAATATTTGGTGGTCAGGAGGCTGATAACAATTCTGTGAATTGCGTGCTTATTCAATATATTCGCAACCCTCCTGACCCGCGGTTCAGGAGATTTATATTTAACGTCGTAATAAAAATGGCGCGGCGCGCCAACAAGTATCTATTCCGACGCACAGAAAGAGGTTATCAGGCCTCATCACGACAACCCGTCGCGACATAAAAAGTATATAGTACAGTAAGAATTTTTGCCAGTGATTTTTTTATGCCGTCTTGCATGCAGCCGTACAGATATGCGCAACCGGGCAATCGGCGCATTTCGGGCGCAATGCCTTGCAGGTATAGCGGCCATGCAAAACCATTACATGATTTACAATTCCGTGGTATTTTTTCGGTATTTTGGTCAGCAGTGCCGCCTCTACCTTTTCCGGAGTGTTCGCGTCATCGCCCACCCAGCCATATCGGTGCGCATTGCGAAAAACATGCGTATCCACACCGATAAACGGCGCGCCCCATAAAACATTCATAACTACGTTGGCGGTTTTCTGGCCGATGCCCGGCAATTTCATCAGGATATCGCGATTATGAAATTTTTCCGGAAATGTATAAGCGATATCGGTGGCGCCCGCCTCGTCCATAAGTCTGGCGGCCAGCCCCATTATACTTTTCGTCTTGTTATTAAAGAACGACAGAACTTTTATATGAGCTTTCAAGCCGTCTTCGCCCAGCGCAATCATTTTTGCAGGCGTGGGTGCCACACGGAACAGGTCGGGCGTGACCTCGTTTACTTTTTTATCTGTCGCCTGGGCCGATAAAATTACCGCAACCGCGAATGTGAATTCGTTTGTCGAATACAATTCCGACCGAATATTCATATCCACGGTTTTTGGTACGGCGGTAAAATACTGCTCAGGCGTCATCATTTAGCTCAGGCTTTTTGCACGGATACGGAAAAGGCGTAGCCTTCTATCTCCGTATCATATTCTCCGCCATGGGCGGCAATCATTTCTTTTATCAGCGCATCCCGCATGATGCGTTTTTTATGCGCATCCATGGCCATGGCCAATGCAGGGTCCGCAGAATAAGTCAATATTATGCGGTCTGAGACATCAAGACCCGCCGCCTTGCGCGTATCCTGAATAAAGCGCAAGGCATCGTTTGCCAGTCCCTCGGCCACCAATTCCGAATTTATTTCCGTATCCAGTACAACCACGGCCGTATTATCAGGCAATGCCGCACCGGTCACGCCCGGCTTTACGGTTAAACGGCTTTCAAATTCGTCCGAATTCAATGTATGACCCGCAACAATCAGCGTATCTCCGGACACTTCATATTCGCCTTTCTTTACCGCCGGGATGATTTCCTTTAACGCACCACCCAAGCGCGCACCGATACGCGGGGTAATCAAATACACGAACTTGTCCGCAACACCGTCGACAGTGTCGGCAAAATCAACGGACTTAACATTCAGCTCTTCTTTGATAATGTCGCTGTATGCGCCCAAATCAGCACCGGCCACGGTTAATTTATTCAACGGCAGACGATTGCGCAGATGATAATTTTCACGCAGCTGTTTACCCGCCGATACAACCATTTGCACACGACGCATATCACGAACGATATCGCCATCAACAACACCCGGTGTCGGGAAGTCGGTCATATGGACAGATTCACCACCCGTTAAATTCTTGTAAATATACTCTGATACGAACGGGGCAAACGGCGCCATTGCACGCGTAAGCGTTGTCAGAACGGAATACAGGGTGTCAAAGGCGGCCTGTTCTTCATCCCAGAAACGTGAACGAGACCGACGGATATACCAGTTATTCAATATGTCCAGGAATCTAACAAATTCTTTTATGGCCATATCCGGCTTATATTCCGCCAAAGACTTGTCTGTTATCTGAATTAACTCGTTCAATTCCGCAATGATATACTTATCCAGCGCATTGTCCGAGGCATTTGACGTTGCAACTATTCCGCCCGCATTCGCATACAGCGTAAAGAAATGATATGCATTCCACAGCGGTGTTAGAATTGTTTTGGCGGTTTCTGTAAATACCTTTCCTTCTTTGTCTACGGGGACGGGCTCGGCCTTCATGAAATTTGACCCCAATATGAACAGGCGAATGCTATCCGCGCCGAACTGTTCTATCTGGGCCTCGGGATTAACAAAATTTTGCAGCGATTTGGAAAACTTTTTCTTGTTTTCATCAACAACCATTCCATTTGCCGAGACCGTACGGAAAGCCGGACTGTCCCACATGGCGGTTGCCAAAACCATCAATGCATAGAACCAACCGCGTGTCTGGTCCTGGCCTTCGATAATGTAATCGGCCGGGAATGTCGCGCTGAACTTATCCTTGTTTTCAAAAGGATAATGCAACGAGGCCCACGGCATGGAGCCGGATTCAACCCAGCAATCCAAAACATCCGGAATACGATGCCAGCCGTCTTTTGTTAAGGCATCCAGCGTCGGGCGATGCAAATCCGCAACCTGTACGCCAAAGAACTCCTCCAGCTCTGCAATAGAGCCAAAAACCTTGTATTCGCCGTCACGCTCCCAAATCGGCAGCGGCGTTCCCCAGAAGCGATTACGGGATATAGACCAGGGACGCGCGTTCTCAATCCAGCTGCGGAAACGCTCGCCGGCAGAGGTCCAGTTTACCTTTTTATTATTCTCAATCAATTTTTCACGGATTTTCGGAACGTCAATATACCATGAATCCGTCGCACGATAGATAAGCTTTTCCTTGGAGCGATCGCCATACGGATAGCTGTGCTTATATTGTTCTTTCTTAACCACATGACCGCGGGATTTCAGCAAATCCATAACCTTTGGATTTGCGGCAAAAATATTTTCGCCTGCAAAATCACGGACAGTCTCATCAAAATTACCATAGTTATCAACATTTAACAGCACCGGAAACTTTGGGTCAATGGCCTTGGCCGCCCAGAAGTCATCCGCACCAAATGCCGGCGCGATATGAACAATGCCGGTACCGTCACTGTCGGAGACATATTCGGCCGGAATTACCTGATACAGCAACGGCGATGCATCGGTATAATAATCAAACAGCGGCGTATATTTCATTCCAACCAAGTCACGCCCTGTAACTTCACCAATCTGTTCGGCATTTGCCAACTGCTTTTCATATGCTTTCAGGCGGCTTTGGGCAATTACGTAGACATGACCGTCCGCATCACGCATGCGAACATATTTCATATCAGGATTTACTGCCAACGCACTGTTCGCCGGCAATGTCCACGGCGTTGTTGTCCACGCCATAACCCGGTCGCCGTTTTCCAACTCAAACCATACCGTCAGCGCATCATCAACAACATCACGATAATCCTGGGACGCCTCGGAATTAGACACAACCGTACCATTTACCCAGTCAAACGGGTTTACACTGTAATCCTTGTAAAGCAGCCCTTTGTCATACAACGATTTCAGCGTCCAAAGCATGGATTCCATATAGTTTTTATCCATGGTTTTATAACCGTATCCGTCACCTACATCCACCCATCGACCAATACGGGCAATAAACTTTTCCCATTCGGTTGTATATGTCATAACATCGCTGCGGCACATGTCACAGAATGCGGCGATACCGTCCGTGGCAACAATTTCACGTGCGGTACGCTTTTGCTTTTTTTCGACCGAATTTTCCGCCGGCAGACCATGGCAATCCCATCCCAGCTCGCGCCGTACAAATCGTCCCTTCATTGTCTGATAACGACATACCATGTCTTTTACCGCCGAGACCCCCAAATGCCCCCAGTGCGGCAAACCGTTTCCAAACGGCGGGCCGTCAAAGAAAGAGAAGGGATGGCCCTGTTTGGTCTTTTCCAATGTCTTGTGGAATGTGTTATCAGCCTGCCAGAAAGCAAGTATTTCCTGTTCCAGCTTTGGGAAATCAGCACGCGGATCTGTTTTTTGATATGCCATGAACGTCGCCTTTTAGTAAATAAAAAACGACGAAGCCGTCGTTTTTTTCGTAAGTCTGGTGCCGGTGATAGGACTTGAACCTACGACCCCCTCATTACGAATGAGATGCTCTACCAGCTGAGCTACACCGGCAATGCGCCCATAATAATATATGTTTTCGCAAATTTCCAGCATAAAATTTATACGAATTAGGATTTGTATCGCCTGTTTTTCCGCAATGGCGTCTGATAATCTGTCCAGCATGAATGCGATATTGCTATATTATATTCTAATAACAACAAAGCTGATTATGGCTATCGCAGTGGCGGTTTTATATCTGCGCTTTTTCAATGCAGGCGCAGGATTAAAACAGATGACGCCGCTGGATATAATTGTAAACTTTCTATTAAGTGCAATTTTATCCGACTTTATTTTAGACAGACATATCGGAATACTGGATTTTGTTGTTGTGGTGGTGATTTACGGAATACTGCTGTATACACTGAATAAAATAACATTTAACACCAATTTGGGGCGACGTATTTTCATAGGAACACCGCGTATTATTATCCAAGGCGGTGAAATTGATGCCGAAATGATGGAACGCATGAAAATATCGGCACATGATTTGGCATTGGCCCTGCGGCGACAACAGGTAAAATCCATCAAAGACGTTGAAATGGCCCAAATAGAGCCGAATGGTGATTTAACAATTGTAAAAAAGGGTGCAAAAAAGTACTCCGTTATCGTAATAGACAACGGTGATATTGATGACATGGCGTTGGCAAAAATTCACCGCAGCGAAGCATGGCTGCGGCGCGAACTGAAGAAAAAGAAAATCAAGGACATTGATGAAATCCTTATCGCCCAGTGGCATAACGACAGACTGCAAATAGTAAAAAAGAAGGATGCGGTTTAGCCACGGATTTTACGCAAAACAACCATTATACCGGCCGGTGTCATTCCCGGAATACGTGATAATGCGGCAATATTTTCCGGGCGGGCCGCGGTTAACTTTTCTATCAGCTCGTTTGTAAGACCGGGCATGTTTTTATATTCAAAGCCACGTGGGATTTTTAAGTTCATATCACGGCGATAGCTTTCCATTTCCCGCATGGCACGGGCGATATAGCCGGCATAAAATTTATCATTTTCGGCGGCCGCCGGTGCACGATAGTCTGTTTTTTCACGCAATTGCGCGGGTGTTATCAATCCCAAATCAACACCCATTTCACCCAATCGGATAACGGCATTGTCTGCGCGCAGATGCAATCGATATTCCGCACGGGATGAAAACATTCTATACGGCTCATCCACACCCAGCGTTGTTATATCGTCAATTAAGACACCTATCATCGCATTTGTGCGATTTAGTTCCAACGGCGCCAACCCCAGCGCCCGTGCGGCGGCATTGCTGCCGGCAACGATACCCTGGGCCGCAGCTTCTTCGTAGCCGGATGTACCGTTTATCTGGCCGGCAAAAAACAGCCCGGGAATATCTTTTGCCTCAAGAGTATGGGTTAATTTACGCGCATCAATCGCATCATATTCAATTGCGTAGCCGTATCGCGCAATCCGGGCATTTTCAAGGCCGGGAATCGTGCGAATCCACATGTCCTGAATATCGGAACCAAAGCTGGTGGAAATTCCATTGGGATAAATCAAATCGCTGTTTAATCCTTCGGGTTCCAAGAAAACATGGTGCGAGGCATGGTTTTCAAAACGCATGACCTTGTCTTCCAATGATGGACAATAGCGCGGACCGGTACCTTCGATATCGCCGTTGTACATCGGGGCATTTTTTATATTCCGGCGGATAACATCATGGGTTTGCGCCGTTGTATGCGTGATAAAGCATACCGCATCATAATTATTTTCAGCATTCGGCGCAGAAAACCATTCATGCGGGTTATCTGCCGGCTGGCGCTCGCATACGGAAAAATCAATACTGTCGCGATATATGCGGGCGGGCGTCCCCGTTTTTAAACGCATCAACTCAAACCCGGCCGCGGCCAGTACACCCGATATATTCGTATCGGGCGCCTGGTACCGACCATCGTCCATAAGACGTCCCGACGGAATCTTTTCCGTACCGCGCGTGACCAGACCGCGCAAAAAAGTTCCGGTTGTTATTACAATTGATTTGGCGGTGTATCTGTTATTAACGGTTTTGTTTTCTATATCCAGTGCGTCAACCGTTTCATAAGAAATTGTCAAATTTGGTGTATTAGCCAGAATTTGCATAACGGCCGCATGATACAAATCACGGTCAATCTGGGCACGCAGGGCGCGTGTGGCCGCACCGTGCGTTGCGTTCAATGTGCGAAAATGAATACCCGCCGCATCGGCCGCCCGGCCCATTACACCGCCCAGCGCATCAATTTCTGCGACCATTTGTGATTTTCCGGGGCCGCCGATTGACGGATTGCACGACATGGCACCGATATCCGATTCCAGCATGGTAATCAGCAATGTTTTTGCACCACGGCGTGCAGAGCTGGCCGCGGCCTCTACCCCGGCGTGACCACCGCCAATAACGATTACGTCAAATTCCGTCATTTATTAGAAACGCCCCATACCGCCGTTGACATTGATTGTCTGGCCGTTGACATAGCCGGCTTCGGTGCTTGCCAAAAAGACACATGCGGCGGCAATATCGTCCGGTTCTCCGAAACGAGCGGCCGGAATTTGCGCCAGATACGCTTTTTTCAAATCATCGGACAAAACATCTGTCATTGGTGTTTTGATAAAGCCCGGTGCAATGCAGTTTGCGGTAATGCCGCGTGATGCAACCTCGGCCGCGATGGATTTTGTCATGGCAATCATACCACCCTTGGATGCGGCATAGTTCGCCTGGCCCGGACCGCCGATAACACCGATGATAGAGGCCATGTTAATAATACGACCGTAACGATTCTTCATCATCGGCATTATACAGGCACGACAAATCTTAAATGTGGAACGCAGATTGGTGTTGATAACATCATCAAACTGCTCGTCCGTCATGCGCATTAACAAAGTGTCTTTGGTAATACCGGCGTTGTTTACAACGATATCGATTTTACCTGCGGCCTCTATAGTATTCATAACCAATTCAACCGCCGCACCGTCGGATGCCAGGTCACACGGAATCTTGATAAAATCATCACCGAATTCCGCGTTTAATTTTGCAATATTACGCCCGCTTACGACAACTGTTGCGCCGGCCTCTTTCATCTTTTTCGCAATCGCACCGCCAATACCGCCGGTTGCACCCGTAATCAGCGCAACGCGCCCTGTTAAATCAAACATTTTTATATCTCCAATTTTTTAGCTGTTATTTCACTGCAGATTCTGCCGCACAGGCCTGTTAAAACATTGCCCGGCCCGCATTCAACCATTTCGGTTATAGCCAAATCATGCATTTTTAAAACACTTTCACGCCAACGCACCCCATGCGTCATTTGGTAAACCAGCGCCTCTTTTATCTCGGTCGGGTCCATCATAACGTCGGCTGTTTTATTTGCGATAAATTTCGACGACGGCGTCTTTATTTCAACGTTTTCCAAAGCGGTGCGCATTGCGACGGCGGCGCTTTCCTGCATACGGCAATGAACCGGCACCGACAGCGCAAGCGGCATCGCACGACGGGCGCCCGCATCCTTGGCGGCGGCCATTGTACGTTCAACAATGTCTTTTGCGCCGGAAATCACAACCTGGCCCGGACAGTTGTCATTCGCCACATCGCAATCGTTGGCGGCGCAGATTTCACGCACCGCATCAATATCCAGACCGATAATAACCGCGGTCAGACCCGCACCGACGGGGGCCGCGCTTTGCATTGCGTCACCGCGTGCACGCAACAGACGCGCCGCATCACCCACCGACAATGCACCGGCCGCGCACAGAGCGGTATATTCACCCAAAGAATGCCCTGCAACATATTCCGGCAATTCGACACCCGACGCACGCAGCATCGCAATGGATGTCGCCATAATCGCAGGCTGTACATTGCGCGTTAATGTTAAATCGTCCGCCGGACCGTTAAAGATAATATCCGTTAACTTTTCACCAAGCGCGGCGTCAACCTCATCAAACACGGCACGCGCGGCGGCATTGCTTTCATATAATTCACGCCCCATGCCGACAGATTGGCTGCCCTGGCCGGGGAATACAAAAACAGATGACATACGTCCTCCTTCAAATATTGAATCACGCGTGAATTATAGACATAAAAATTTGCAAACGCAAAAAGAATTAGATATAATCAAGGTGCCGGCGGGTATTCTGCGGGCGGGGTGTAAGAGCCCCATAACTGCCTGTTTCCGATGAAACAGAAAAACTCCAACCAATGGCTGGAGGGTCGCGAATATATTGAATAAGCGCACTATAGCAGTTTATAGCTCTTAACCTCCAGCCATCTGAATTTTATTCCGATGGTTTTTATTTATTAAAATCACGGGGGAATTCAGATGTTGACCGGAAGGCACATAGAGGCCGCCAGAATCCATGCCGGCATACCGATATTTATCATATGCAATGCAATGAATATAGAAACCGAAGCTGAATATCACTCCATTGTTGATAAAAACAAAAAGCCAAGCGTATACCAGCAGATAATGATATATACATTATTTGAAGAACGTCGCAAATCAATGCCTATACTTTGCGTATAGAAAATTCGCAGCCACAGTAATTCTGGCGATAAAAATCAGAGGTGCGGCCGATGCTCTGGCGCAGCCCTTCGTCCCACTTTATCGGCATATAGCATATGTCGCCACATTTTACGGTCGCGGCCGCGTCAACCTGGGCCTGGTCTTTGTGGCGTGATACGCCAAGAACACTGGCAATCGCATCATATCCGTTTTCGCGCGCAAATCGGGCCGCGCGGGCAAAGCGAAACTCAAAGCATGCCGTGCAACGCGCGCCGCGTTCGGGCGACGCCTCAAGCCCCGAGACCGCCGCACGCCATGCGGCATGGTCATATTCCAATTCCGCGTGCCGTACGCCCAGGCTTTCGCAATATCTAATTTGTTCCGCCATACGCTTTTGATATTCGGTTTCAGGGAAAATGTTGGGATTGAAAAACAGCACGATAAAATCATCAACATCCGGGATTTGACCGTCCGCCAATTGTTTTATCGCGCCCGCACTGCACGGCGCACAACAAGATACCAAGACCAGTTTCATTTATTTATATTCCGCGCCGATAACGCTGTCGGCGGGCAATTCGATTATTTTATCGCCGTCGTCACCCCGGCCCAGTTCGGCCGCGCTGCACATCATGCCAAAGCTTTCCGTGCCGGCGACGGTGCGCTGGGATATCGGCTTTTTTGCGCCCGGCAATTTACATCCGACCGGCGCCAGTACCGATACCAGACCGGCGCGCGCGTTTGGCGCGGCACAGACTATTTGTAATTTTTCCGCGCCGTTATCCACTGTTAAAATCTGCAGGCCATCCCGCGCGGGGTGCGCCGCGGCCGCAATGATTTTTGCAACCATTGGTTTTGGTGCATCATCTTTTTTCGGTGCAAATTTTTCGGTTAATTCGGTAACACGCGCATCATCGATTCTTTCAAATAAATTCTGGGGCACGCGGAATGCATCACCGGATGCGATGCGCTGTTCAAACTTTTCCGGCCATGACAGGTCATGCGGGGCGACAAACACCGCACGAATTTTTTCAGCCGCCGTCGGGATAAACGGGGCGGATACGCGTGCATACAAATCAATTAGCTGAAAACAGTTGTTCAGAACCGCGCCCGCCGTCGACATATCGCCGTTTTTAACCAATGCCCACGGGGCTTTATCCGTCATATATTCATTACCGATTGCATACAGCCCACGCAGCGCCACAATCGCCGCACGGAATTCACATGCATCCAATGCAGCGGTAAGCTCCGCTATCTTAACATCAACCGCCCCGGCCAGTTTTTCATCGAATTCGCCCGCCACCGGGATGACCGGTCCGAAATTTTTCTCGGTCAATTTGCATACACGCGATACAAAATTCCCCAGCATGCCGTTCAAATCTTTGTTTACAATATCGGCAAAGCGTTCGATTGTGAAATCCGTGTCGTCTGTTTCCGGCGCGGATGCCAACAGTGCATATCTCCATGCGTCGGCGGGCGCAACATCAATCGCCGCATCCAGAAATATTCCGCGCTTTTCAGATTTTGAAAATTTACCGCCCTCAAAATTTAAGAAATTCATGGACTTTAACATATCCACTGTTTTCCAGCCGTCGTCCACGGCCAGCTGCTGTTCAGGGAAAAACACAGCATGGAATTTTACATTGTCCTTGCCCATAAACTGTGCGTAATACGTATCTTCGTTTTTCCACCAATCGGCCCAGTTTTCCCGCGCCGCCTGGGATATGGAGACATATCCCCAGGGCGCATCAAACCATACATAGAAAACCTTGTCCTGGTACCCGGGTTTGTTTACAGAAATGCCCCATGGCAAATCACGCGTAATTGATGTATCAAACAGCTCATCCGATGCCCATCCGCGTGCAATCGCGCCCGCGGTCTTTGACCATTTCGGCGCATGCGCGGCCAGCCATTCACGCCACTGGTTCTGGACGCGGGATGCCAAAAAGAACAGATTCTTGGTCGGACGCATCTCAATTTTATCAGACCCAGAAATCGTGCTGCGCGGGTTTAATAGTTCGGTCGCCTCGTACGTGGCGCTGCACTTATCGCACTGGTCGCCGCGCGCTTTTTCATAGCCGCATTTGGGGCATGTGCCAACCAACTGCCGGTCGGCCAGAAACATATTGTCATCGACAGAAAACGGCTGGATTGTTTCGCGCTCTTCTATCAATCCTTGGGCATCCAGGCGCGAAAACAGGTCATGAATTAACTTTTCCTGTAATTCCGTATGGGTACGACCATACAAATCAAACGACAGGTTAAAATCGCGAACCGCACGCAGGTGTTTTTCATAATACTTATTGTTATATTCGATTACCGGTACGCCCTCTTTCGCGGCACCGACCACGGCGGGGGTTCCATGCTCGTCCGCGCCACAGACATACAGTACATCGCGACCGCGCGCACGACAAAAACGCGCATACACATCACTGGGCAACCAACAGCCAACCAAGTGCCCCAGATGCAACTCACCGTTCACATACGGCAATGCGGACGTAATAAGATATTTTTTAGCCATATCATTCCCCCGGTTTATATAAAAACAGACGCCAATGGGCGTCACGTTTTTTTATCTGGTGGGTGGTATTGGACTCGAACCAACGACCTTTACGATGTCAACGTAACGCTCTAACCAACTGAGCTAACCACCCGCGCCCCCGATTATAGCAAAGAAAAATAGGATTGCAATATTAAAATCACTATTAAAAAACCGCCCATACGGGCGGTTTTTATTATTTACGCAGACCCAATTTCTTAATCAGTTCTTCGTATTTGGCCACATCGTTTTTCTTGATGTACGCCAACAATTTCTTGCGGCGGTTAACCATCAGCAACAGACCGCGTTTTGAATGCTGGTCCTTGTGGTTGGCCTTCATATGTTCCGTCAAGTTGCGGATACGTTCAGTCAAGATTGCAACCTGAGCCTCAGCACTGCCGCCGTTGTCAGTGTTCGTAGTCTTGTATGATTTTACCAGTTCCGCTGTCTTTTCTTTTGTAATGGACATTGTTTTTCCTTTTTTGTTTTTTAAATCGTTCTTTTGGGACGCAATACACCATCCGTCACATTTCCAACGCCGATAAAATTATCACCGTTATACACGCGACGCAGGCCCATCGCCCCACCTGTTTCAATAAAGCCGCCATTTATATAAAAACGCGCGTCCTTATCATCCAGACAACAGACCGGAATGTCCCCCAGCCCATAGTCCATCGGCATCAGATATTTTCCGATGTCGGCCCCATTATTAAACAGATTTTCCAAAAAATCAAGTGTAACCGCGGATTTAAGGGTAAAACCGTTTGTTTCGGTCCGGCGTATCATGTCCACGGTTGCGATTCCACCCGCGGCGGCCGCGATATCACGCGCCAAACTCCGCACATACGTACCGCGGCTGCAGCGTGTGCGAAAATGCCATGACGGGCCGTCACGACCGATAAATTCCAGTTCATAAATTGTCACAGGACGCGGCGGTATATCAGGTACGGCGCCACGGCGCGCCAATTCATATGCACGGCGGCCGTCTATATGAACAGCGGAATATGCGGGCGGGATTTGCATTATATCGCCAACAAATTGTGCACATACCGCCGTTACGGACGTCACATCCGGAACAAAATCATCGCGGCGTATAACATTTCCGGTTATATCCAATGAATCTGTTTCAAAGCCGAACCGCATGGAAAACAAGTATTCTTTGACGGGGCTGTGCGCGTCTTCGACAAACGGAATCATTTTGGTCGCATCACCCAGCGCAATTGGCAATACCCCGGATGCCATCGGGTCCAATGTACCGATATGACCGAACTTTTTGGTGTCAAACATACGCGCAATGCGACCGCCCGCCGTACGTGAAAACAGCCCGGATGCTTTGTCCAAAATAATCCAGCCGTTTGCCATGTCTATCCAAATAAACTAAGTTGTGGGGCATCTGTTTTGGGTGCTGATACCCGCGTTGGACGCAAAGACGGCGCCACAGGCGGCGTTTCAGTCTGTTCGGCGGCGGATACCGATGCCGGGGCCTGTGATGCGGATACAGAGGCCGGCTGAAATCCATGCGCATCTTCCAGCGCGGCCAGAACCGCCCCGGCACGCGCAACAACGGATGCGGGCATCCCGGCCATACGTGCAACATGGATACCATAAGAACGACTGGCCACGCCGGGAATTATCTTATGCATAAAGACAATTTCATTATTATGCTCGCGTACGTCAATGGTCAAACAGGATACATTCTGCAACGCACCCGATGTATCGGCCGACAACGCGGTTAATTCATGATAATGCGTCGCAAACAATGCACGCGCACCCAAATCATTTAAATATTCCAAAACCGCCTGGGCAATCGCCATACCGTCGTATGTCGCGGTACCGCGCCCTATTTCATCAAAAATAATAAATGAACGGTTTGTTGCGCGCTGTAAAATATTTGCAGTTTCCGCCATCTCAACCATAAATGTCGACTGACCCGCGGCCAGATTATCCGATGCGCCAACACGGCTGAACAACTGGTCACAGATACCGATTTGAGCACGCGTTGCAGGCACGAACGACCCCATGTGCGCCAATACGACCAATAAAGCATTCTGGCGCAGATATGTCGATTTACCGGCCATATTCGGACCGGTTAACAGCGAAATCGGACGGGCAGCCAAATTACAATCGTTTTTAACAAAATTATCGGCCCGTGCACGCAGAACATGTTCTATGACCGGATGACGACCGCCGACAATATCAAAATCGGTCCCATCGGTAATCACAGGCCGTGTCCAATTATACCGCCCGGCCACCGTTGCCAAAGAATACCAAACGTCGGCGTCGGCAATCAGCTCTGCCGCGGCAAGAAGCGAATCTGAGATTTCTCTGATTTTTTCAATGAAACCTTCCACTATTTCGGCCTCGATACCGGCAGAGCGGTCCGCCGCACTGCGAACATCGTTATCCAAATCTATTAGCCGCGCGGTTGTAAAGCGCATATTGCCCGCCATTGTCTGGCGATGAATAAACCCACTGTCGGGCTGCATCAAAGCATCGGCGCGAGTATTCGGCACCTCTATAAAATACCCAAGGATGTTGTTATATTTGATTTTTAGTGTCGCCACCCCTGTTGTGGCGGCATATTCCGCCTGAAGTGCGGCAATCGTTTCCTTGGCCCCATGTGCCAGCCCGCGCATATTATCCAGCGCCGGGTCAAATCCGTCACGAATTGTTCCGCCATCACGGAAAAATGTCGGCAGGCTGTCCGCCAATGCGGAACGCAAACGGCCGGCCAAAGTATCATGTGTGTCAATTGCGGAAAACTGATCGGCCACCCCCCGGTCCAGGCGCATGCCCATCATTTTTACATTTGGTAATTCTATCATAAAATCCGATATATGACGCAAATCACGCGGGCTGCCACGATTGGACAGCAGACGGGATAAGCTGCGCCCCACATCGGGAACGCCCCCCAATGCCGCCGCCAGCGCACCCATTATGTCAGGGTTTAGAATAAGATGACCGATGTGTTCTTGGCGCGTTAAAATTTCCCCCATATCGCCCGTCAGCGTACGCAAGTATCCACGCAGGCGACGCGCGCCGGCCGCTGTTTTGGTATTGTCCAGCACATCCAACAGGCATGTGCCACCGTCATTTATGGCGGAGTCTATTTCCAAGCTTTTCCATGTGGCGGAATCAATTAACAGCTGGGCCCCGGAATTAAACCGACGTGCGGCACGAAACGTTATATTCGCCCCACGCTGGGTATTAAACAGATAGCCCGCCAACAGTGCAATCGCACTGTCACCGGTTGAAACAGAAACGCCATCCGGCACCGCACCGCCAAATACCCGTGATACAATTGTGTCAATGTCCGCACGCAGATACAGTTTTTCATACACAGGCGTTGTTTTAAATATATCGCGCAAACGCATGATGATTTCTGTTTCCGCCGCCGCCGCGGGGTATATCAATTCAGCCGGCGCCACCCTAACCATATCATCAATCGGATTTGCACTTTGGCCGATAAAGAATTCACCCGTGGATATATCACAACCGGCAACATGATAGACGTCACCCACAGGCATTATTGCCACAAGAAAATTTGAATTCTTTGGCGACAACAGATTTTCATCGGTAAGCGTACCGGGCGTCAAAACACGGACAACCTTGCGCTCTATAAACTTATGGCCGCGGGCCTTGGCCTGGGCGGGTGTTTCCATTTGCTCGACCAGCGCAACCTTATACCCTGAACGTACCAGACGCCCGAAATAATTGTCCGCCGCATGCCATGGAATACCACACATCGGGATATTTTCACCCGACGCATCCGTACCGCGCTGTGTTAATACAAGGCTAAGCGCATCGCTTATCTGACGGGCGTCTTCGAAAAACGCCTCATAAAAATCGCCCAGCCTAAACATTAGCAAGGCATCAGGATTCTCGGCCTTCATGTCAACATACTGTTGCATGACCGGGCTTAGTTTGTTTTTATCCGCCACTTTAATATCCGTTTGATAAAATTACTGGTTTGAACTAACTTTCAGCGTTTCGATTTTCAGTTCCGCTTCTTTCAGCAGCTGTTCGCAATATGCTTTTAGCTTTATTCCCTGTTCATACGCATCAACAGATGCCGCCAGCGGCAATTCCCCGCTTTCCATTTTACGAACCAATTCCATTAGTTGCTTATACGCTTCCTCAAAGGATAATTTCTCGGATTCCATTATTCAAACACCTTTCTTTTCACGAATTTTACGATACAAGATAAAAAACCGAAAATCAATAAATATTGCCTGAAAACGATATATAAAAAAACCGGCAAATGCCGGTTTTTATCACAGATTCAACGTATTACTCATTTGTGCCAATACCGGCGTATCAATTCCCATATCTGCCGCGCGCGCCAATATGCCCGCCAAGGCGAACACCCCTTCTACAGTGCCTTCTATGGGGCGCCCATCGGCAATTGCCATTCCCGCCGCAAAGTTTCTGGATGTCGGCGATGTTGCCGACAGAAACAAATCCCCTATGCCGCATAAATCCAAAAAAGTGCCCTCTTTTGCACCCAGCGCCATTGCAACTTTAACCACTTCGCCCCATGCACGCGTGAAAATCAACGCACGTTCATTTTCACCACACTTAACACTTGTATATCCGCAAATAAGCGCAACCGCATTCTTGCCGACACCACACATTTCGGCCCCGATTATGTCGTCGCTTTCACTAATATACAACCGGTTCAATGCCGCCGCACCAATTTGTCGCGCCATTGGTGTCCCCGCCAATGTGGACCCTGTGGGAACATTACACGCAACCTCGGACGCAAACTGAGGCCCAGACAGAACACCGTAATCATGACACTCCGACAGCTCTGTACGCAATATTTCAGACATAAAGCACCCTGTCGAATATTCGGCACCCTTGGTGCAGATTATTACAGGACACCCCTTGTAACATCCGCGGGCCGCGCGCACTGTCTCACGAAAATATGCGGCAGGCGTTACAATCAACCATACATCCGCATTGCTTAAGTCGGCCATATTTTTCGTTAAACGGATACTTTCCGGCAGCTCTATGCCATCAAACACTTTCGCCGCACCGTCATAAGACCACAGTGCCACCTGTGCCCCGCCCCGGGCCGCTGTTATGGCAAGTGCCGTACCCCATGCGCCCGCGCCAATAACACCAACAATCATTTCAAATTCCTTATCTTCTTTTCCAATGCCGGGATAACTGTCAATCCGTCCTGGGCCAAATCAATCGCACGAGAATATGCATCACGCGCACGACGGCTGTCACCTTTGGCGGAATATAAATCCCCCAATTGTTCAAACAGTGACGAACAGCTATTCGATACCTCGCCTACACGCTCTATCAACTCCAGCGCGGCATCATCCCCCTCTCGTACAGCGACTACGCGCCCAAGCACGTCCCACGCCCCAACATCTGTCGGGTTCTGTCGAACCAGGCCCATCGCATATTCATATGCATTATCCAGCTCTCGCCGTTGCAAGGCCCATATTTTTGACTGCAACGCCAAAATCTCGCCATCAATCGGCAGCACGTCGGACGCAGCGCGAATGTCGCTTTGCGCAGCATCCAGGTCACCAAATGCAAAATTGATTTGCGCCCTGCTCTTTAAAAAGTATCCGCGCCCTTCCGGTGTGATATTATCATCGGCCAATGCACGCGCCACAACGCGCATTGCACCGCGCCTATCGCCATGTGATACATAATGCGCAATCAATCTGTTGGCGCCAGGAACAAATAAAGGCGAAACCTCCAGCGCGGCGGCCAAAGAATCAAAATCCCCGGTCTTGTCCGCGATACGCAGAACACCGAACAGATAAAACGGACTGTCGGGAGAAATAGCATTGAAATGTTTTATATAATCACCGACATTATTATGAAAATACTGGCCCAGGTAATAATTTATCGCATCATTATTCGACGCAAAATCAGAACCTGTTATCTGTGCAAATCGCAACAGCAACAGTGCCAAATCGGAATACATCATTATCTGTGTATGCGAAACGCTTTGAAGCAAGCTGAACGCCAATGCATTCTTATTCCCTTCGTATACGGACCAATCCGGCACAGAATCATACCCCAGCATATACATGCCGCCGGGTTTTGATGTAAACTCCTCGCGCAGTTTTGCCGCCGCCCCATTCAAATCATTGGCCCGATAAAACGACATTACATATAAATAGTCGTTAATATTCATAAAATCCGGGGAAACCGCAGCAAACTCTTTTTCAGCCGCGGCAATATCGCCCTCTTGGGCATAAATCTGACCGCGGGCAAACGACTTCCACGATTCGTTTGTCGGCAATTTTGAAATGAATTTTATTGCATCAGAGCTGTGCTTTGTCGCTACAGACGACCATATGCGCAGCGGAGCCGACAATGCGGATGTATCTTTCTTGTGTCGCTTGTACAGCTCTTCCCACTGCCCCTGATCTACAAGATAGGCATCATAAATCAAGCGTGCAGCCGCATTCTTTTCATCCCGCATCAGTTTTGCTTCACTTGGCAGACGACCGCTTAAAAACTCTGACAGCATACGCGTGTTGTAAACAACGGCGTATTCTATGTTATCCAGGTTGCGTCCAAATTCGGCGGCACGCTCAAAATCATTTACATAAATGGCATGCTGGGCCGCCAAAAATGCGCCGTATTTTGTCGTCGGATACTGATGCAAAACGCCGTTATCAGCCGGCGCAAAAGCACGCCATACAACAACACCCGACACAATCAGCGCAGCAATCAAACCCGCGCCAACAAATAAAGTTTCTGTTTTTCTCATGGTATTATTTATGCTACAATATTCCTTATGAATAATAAAGACAAATTTGAAACGTACGCCACCCTGCTGCGCGAGTGGTCAAAAAAAATGAACCTGGTCGCGCCCAGCACGCTGGCCGACATTGAAAAACGACATTTCGCCGACAGCGCCCAGCTGGCCGATATCTTACCCGCCGGCGCAAGCATAATAGACTTGGGAAGCGGCGCCGGATTTCCCGGCGTAGTGTTGGCTATACTTGGTTTTAATGTCACATGCATTGAATCCATCGGCAAAAAAACCGCTTTTTTAAATACGGTTAAGGAAACACTTGGCTTGGACAATCTGACCATTTATCACGGCCGAGTAGAAGATTTTATTAAAAAAACACCGGTAAATCCCGGAAACACAGTATTTACCGCGCGCGCATTTGCACCCTTGATAAAGATTTTGGATTATGTGGCGCGTACAAAATGCCGGCTTTTTTTATTAAAAGGCCGGGAAATAGAAAGCGAGATAGCAACTGCCAAAACAAAATATAAATTTGACTATAAACTTGTTCCATCAAAAACAGGTGACGGCAACATAATAATAATAGAAAAACACCGGTAATTTCATATGAAATTATTAACAATTCATTGAAATCAGTACGGATATTCAAAAGTCTTTGGATTTAACATTTCGCCGGACGTCATATTAGTCTTTACTATGGAATCAACCTTGTTTATAACACGGCGACGCGTTTCTTCGGTTGCTGAATTCCAAATATCAACACTGTTTTTTGCAAAAACAGTCCAAGGAGCCTTAACATCGTACGTCCACAAAACACCCCACTGATCGACCATCGGAATATAATTAAGAGCCGTCGGCATCAAATCACATTTATTATGAGGTTTATACTTTGGGCGTCTGACACCGCTTAATTCTTTCTTTATCTTGGTATGATAAAAACCCCGTTTGTGATCTCTTGCAAACTTATTAACCGCGCTTTCCAATACAATATCGGCAATAACAGGATCACTGAAGTCAACCGGCACACCGTCACCATAACCAAAGTTCTTTTCTTTATGGCGCGCCATAATCAAGCTATCGGCACGCCACAGGAACGCGCGGTCCTGCGGATAACGTTCGCCATTTTCAATATGGTATTCCACCGCCTCAATTATTTCACCACCGGGTGCCATCGCCTCATTCATAACCGCCAAACGCGCCCTGTCCCATCTGGATAAATGATTTACATCCTGAACAATATGCGCCTTGCGCGCATGTTCCATTTCATGTCGCCGAACAGCCTCAATCGATTCGTTGGCAATATTACAATAGTATTTTACGCGAGAATTGGCAGAGTCATCACACGCAAAATACGAAACACGCACCGTATTGGAACCAGGTACAAATTGACCAGCCGCAGAACGGGCATATTTCGCATCAAAATTTTCATTCGTAAAATATAAGGTGTCTATGACAAACTTTAAATCAGGCAACGGTTCAAAACGAATCGTTTTAGTGTTTTGTTGCGCTTCGACATCCGAGGCATTATTAAATACAGCACAACCAATAGATGCCGTCAAAGCGACACTTACCCCCGCAGATAAAGCAAGTACTTTCTTGAACTTCACAGTAAGCCCTCCATAAACATAGACAATATTATAACACAAGCATAATTATTTGTCAACAAAGGAGTCGTTGTTTAATTTCATATGAAATTATTAACAACCTATTGATTTTTAATGTTTTTTAACAATAAAAGCCGTCTGCACGTTAATTATCTTGACTGAACAGCGACGTTTTTATACCATAAAGGCCGGTAAACATCGGGAAAAAGAATGACAAAAATAATAGCGTTTGCAAACCAAAAAGGCGGTGTAGGAAAAACCACAACCGCAATAAATATCGGTGCGTCACTGGCCGCAATAAAAAAGCGGGTTTTACTAATCGACTTGGACCAGCAGGGAAATGCCGGAACCGGATTGGGCTTTGTGCGCTCATCTCATCGCCAAAGCGTTTACGGCGTATTAAAGGGCACCGCAACGGCGGCTGACAATATTTTAACCACAGCCGTACCAAACCTGCACATTATGCCGTCAACACAGCAATTGGCCGCAGCAGAGGTAGAGCTGTATACGGAAGATAATCGTTTTTATCGTCTGCGCGACGCATTGGCGCCCATAATGGAGCACTATGATTATATATTACTGGATTGTCCGCCGGCGATGGGAAATATCACTGCAAATGCTTTGGCGGCCGCAAACGGCGTTATTATTCCAATGCAGTGCGAATTTTATTCGCTTGAAGGGGTTCAGCAGTTGATTAACACCATAGAAGGTGTACGACGCGAATTAAATCCGAATATTGATATTCTGGGTGTACTGTTGACGATGTATGACCGCCGCCAGAGTTTAACCCGTGCGGTAGAAGATGAAATTCGCAGCACTTTTGGCGACAAAACATTTAAAACCGTTATTCCGCGCAATGTTCGCGTATCCGAGGCCCCCAGCCACGGTAAACCGGCATTGTTTTATGACTTTAATTCCCCCGGGGCCCAGGCGTATCTGCGTGTCGCGACCGAGGTGGTAGAACGTACAGAACAGGGAGTATAATATGTCTTCAAAATTTGGATTAGGCAAAGGATTGGCCGACTTAAAGGCTGAAATGGGACAGATTCCTGATTTTTCTGTTCTGACGGGGGCAGAGCGTGTGGTTGTAAAGCAAATACCACTGGCACAGATAGGTGCAAATCCGGACCAGCCGCGAAAAACATTTACCGATGCAGAATTACAAGAACTGGCGGCGTCGATTAAAGAAAAGGGCGTGTTACAGCCGATTTTACTGCGCGCTGTTTCAGGCCGTCCATATATGTATGAAATTGTTGCCGGCGAACGCCGCTATCGCGCAAGCAAACTGGCCGGTCTGTCTGAAATCCCGGCATTGGTAAAAACACTGAATGATGAAAATGCGATGGAAATCGCATTGATTGAAAATGTTCAGCGTGAAAATTTAAACCCGATGGAAGAGGCTGCCGCATACCAGAACTTAATGGAAAAATGCGGATATGATTTGGCCGATGTCGTGCGTCTGATTGGAAAATCGGAAAGTTATATAAGAAATATTATGCGCTTAACCAACCTAGCCGATTCGGTAAAGGCAATGGTAGAGCGGGGCGAACTGTCCGCATCGGCGGCCCGTACAATTGCCGTGGCTGAAAACCAGGAAGAATTGGCCCATAAAATTATAAATGAAAAGATACCGGTTGCCCAAATCGCAACAATGGTAAAACAGGGCGCGCGCAGCGGTAAGAGCCGGGCATTTTCATCAAATAATCTTGATGAAGATACGCGACGAGATATGGAAGGCCGTATAAAAACAGCCCTGGGCGTGCCGGCAAAAATAACCGAGCGACGCGGCGGAGCAGGGCAGATTGTACTAACATTTGCAACGCGTATCCAGAT
>JAIDLK010000013.1 GCA_029051085.1 Alphaproteobacteria bacterium
TGCCTTCGAATACTTCACCTGTCAGCTTTTTGCCGATAAACGGTTTCAGACTGCCGGTGCCGGCTTCAATTGTCTGACCTTCTGCAATCTGGAAAATCTGATCCGCAAAGCCCTTTTCAATAATGCTTGTTTCTTCTTCGCGGTCTTTATTGATTTTCTCAATCTTTTGCAGCTCAATCATCTGGGTGCGTTCGTCTTTCTTGACACCATGACGGGTCAAAACGTTTACACCGATAACCGTTCCCTCTTCATTCGGGCCTACGCGCAAAGATGTATCTTTTACATTCAGTGCTTTTTCACCAAAGATATTACGCAGCAACGCTTCTTCGGGTGTCAGCAATGTCTCGGATTTCGGAGATACACGGCCAACCAAAATGTCACCCTGTTTTACGCGGGCACCGACATAAATAATACCGGATTCATCCAAATTCTTAAGCGCTTCTTCACCAACGTTTGGAATATCGCGTGTAAAGCTTTCCGGCCCCAACTGGGTATCACGAACTTTGAATTCCTTTTCAACAATCTTGATAGATGTGAAAACGTCATCGCGTGAAATACGTTCGGAAATAACGATGGAGTCTTCGTAGTTATAACCACGCCACGGCATAAATGCCACCAATACGTTACGGCCCAGCGCCAGTTCACCATAGTTCATAGACGCACCGTCGGCAATGATGTCGCCCGCAGAGATGCGGTCGCCGACCTTTACCAGCGGCTTTTGGTGAATCAGGGTTTCACTGTTGGAACGCTCAAATTTTTCCAAATTATAAATGTCAACGCCGGTTACGACATTGCGGCTGTTCATGCACTTTACCACGATACGGTTGGCATCAACAGATTCTACAACACCGCTGTGTTTTGCAACTTTACCGGTGCGAGAATCACGCGCCACTTCACGCTCGATACCGGTACCGACCAACGGTGCCTGAACACGCATTAGCGGTACAGCCTGACGCTGCATGTTTGAACCCATTAGCGCACGGTTGGCGTCGTCGTTTTCAACGAACGGAATCAAACCGGTGGCAATGGATACAACCTGACGCGGCTCCACGTCGATAAGGTCGATTTCGTTTTTCGGAACCATTGTAAATTCACCGTCAACACGTGCCGTTACCATGTCTTCGGACAAAACACCAGCAGCTGTTGTCGGGGTATTACCCTGAGCAATTTTGTGGCCCAGTTCCTCGTCAGCGGTCAGATATACCATTTTGTCGGTAATCTTGCTGTTCTCAACAACATAATAAGGTGTTTCGATAAATCCATACGGATTTACACGCGCATACGCGGACAAGTGGTTAATCAGACCGATGTTCGCACCTTCGGGTGTATGAATTGGGCAAAGTCTTCCATAGTGCGTCGGATGAACGTCGCGGACGTCAATACCCGCGCGTTCACGATTCAAACCACCGGGACCCAATGCGGAAATCAGACGCTTATGTTCCAACTCGGACAGCGGATTATACGCATCCATAAACTGAGACAACTGTGATGTTCCCAAGAACTCTGCAACCAAGGACATCAACGGCTTTACATTGATTACATCCTGGGGCTGCATATTGGCGATATTCGGGGAGGACAGCTGTTCGCGAACCAGGCGTTCAATACGAACCATACCGGTGCGGAAATTCTGTTCCAAAAGTTCGCCAACCGTACGAACACGACGGTTCGACAGGTTGTCAATATCGTCAACAACATCTTTACGGTCAATAATATTTGTCAGCGTCTTTAATACAGCCAGGAAATCACCCTTGGTCAATGTACGCTCATCTTCCGGTTTCTTGCCGGATTCGATTTTCAGACGCTTGTTCATCTTAAAGCGACCGACAGCCGACAAATCATAGTATGCCTGGTCAAATCCCTGACGGGTGAACAGATTGATTGCCGCCTCTAATGTCGGACGTTCGCCCGGACGAATGATGTTATAAATTTCAATCAGCGCTTCTTCACGATTTGTGGTCTTGTCCGCCATCAATGTATTACGCATATGTGCGGAAATTGTGGTATTATCGATGGCAATCAGGGAAATTTCCTTTACATCCATCTTTTCCAAGTCGGCCAAAACCTCTTCTGTAATTTCCGTGCCGGCCGGGAATACAATTTCACCGGCATTGGTAATCGGGTCAAACAGATATTCACCAACCAAAGCATCGGAATTGATACCAAATTTTTTGGACGCTGTCATAATCTTGGACAAACGCTTTGCGTTCAAGCGGTCACCCTTGGCCGCCAAGACCTTTTTGTCTTTTGGATTAATCAGGTCATAATTCAGGCGGTATTTATCCAAGCCTTCGAATACAGATGTTTCACCGGTCCACAATGCGCCGTCAAAAGCCAACGGGATACGCTTATAGAATGCCCCCAAGATTTCGGCATCACTCATACCGCGAACACCGGCCTTGCGCGGGTCTGCCGCCCATTTCTTTTCATCTTCCGCCGTCGGCAGGCAGCGCAGCAATACTGTCGCAGGCACTTTGCGGCGACGATCTATGCGAACATAAATTACGCCCTTGGCCTCTTCAAAGTCTATCCAGCTGCCGTGTTCGGGAATAATACGGGCGGTATAAGTCGTCGGATTCCCCGCAACTTTTGATTCTTTTGTTGTTGCAAAAACCACACCCTGGGCACGATGCATCTGGGAAACAATAACACGTTCAACACCCGATGCGATAAAGCTGCCGCGCTCTGTCATAAGCGGCACTTCGCCCATAAATATTTCTTGTTCCTTGATATCGCGCAGTGTTTTTTTACCATCTTCTGCGACATCCCACAAAATCAATCTCAGCTTCAATTTCAGCTTGCTGGAATACGTCATATTACGCAGCATGCATTCCTTGACGTTATAGACAGGTTTGTCCAGCGTATATTCAACAAATTCTAAATCGGCAATTCCCGCATAATCCTTGATTGGAAACATAGAAGAAAATACATTCTGCAAACCGATATTCTTGCGGTTCTGGGGATCAACGTCCGCCTGCAGAAAATCTTTGTAGGAATCGTATTGAATTTCAACCAAATCAGGAAGCGGAGTTTGCAAAAAACTTTTACCAAAAGATTTTCTAATTTTCTGGATAACTGCCATGGGTTTTAATCCTTTTTTTTGTGCGTTTTGCAAACAAACTTTTTGTATATGCTTTTTACGCCGCTTGGCCCGCTTGGGAAATTTATCCCCAAGCGGGCGGCGGCAGACCGCGATTTCCGCGGTATAGTAGTACTAGAACCAATCGGTTCCGATGGGTGAATTATTTCAATTCAACCTTGGCACCGGCACCTTCCAAGGTCGCTTTCAGCTTTTCAGCTTCGTCCTTGGCAACTGCTTCTTTAACAGTCTTCGGCGCACCTTCGACCAGGGCTTTTGCTTCGCCCAGGCCCAGGCCTGTGATGTCTTTTACAGCCTTGATGACGGCCAGTTTGTTCGCGCCAACTTCGGCCAGAACAACGTCAAATTCCGTCTTTTCTTCAGCGGCGGCAGCAGCCGGGCCAGCTGCAACTGCAACTGCGGCGGCGGCGCTTACGCCCCATGCTTCTTCCAGAGCCTTGGACAGCTCAACAGCTTCCAAAACGCTCAATTTTGACAATTCTTCAACTAATTTCTGAATGTCTGCCATTTTTTGCTCCTATTTATAATTACCACAATGTCGCCATTGTGAATTTTATTATTGTTCTTTCTTTCCATACTCTGCTGAAACACGTGCCAAACGCGAACCCGGTTCGACCAAGATACGCGCGATTGTACCGCGGATTTCCAGCAAGGACGGAAGCTTGGATAATTGCATAACGCCGTCTGTGTCCAGAACATCTGCATCCATTTTACCACCAACAATGGTCAGGTTCGGGTGCGCTTCTGCGAACTTTGCCAGAACCTTGGTCACGGCCAACGCATCTGTCGCGATTGCAACAGCGGTCGGACGCTTCATCATTTCGGATACAGGTTCGAAATCGGTGTCTTTCAACGCCAATTTCATCAAACGGTTTTTAACGACTTTGAACATGGAAACCAGCGGACGCAGTTCATTGCGCAGCTCTTCCATTTCTTTTACAGTCACACCGTGGTTTTCAACCACGAAGATACCGTTTGCATCTTTCAAGGACGACTGCAACGCTGAAATCAAATCTGATTTTTCTTCGCGTTTCATCTATTATATCCTTACTTCATTTTGTTAACTTTCCAGCCGGGTCGCCCCGGTTGGGGCTTTTTCCTGCCCCAAAGAACTTTTTCTTTGTCTATGATGGAAATTAAGCGTTTTCGCACCATCAGTCTTGGACAGAAATTTGTTGCACATTCCGGGCATTGCCCGGAATGCTTTTATTATTTCGCGTCAACCTTCAGACCAGGTCCCTGGGTCGTCGCAATAGAGATACCCAGAATATACTGACCCTTGGATGTTGCAGGCTTTACCTTTTTCAGCTGTTCAATCAACGCCATTGCGTTTTCAACCAGCTTTTCAGTCGGGAACGACATTTTACCAATACCTGCGTGGATGATACCCTTCTTTTCCGCGCGATACTCAATCTGACCCGCCTTTGCAACCTTAACCGCGTCGGCAACGTTGTTTGTTACCGTGCCCAGTTTTGGGTTCGGCATCAGGCCCTTGGGACCCAATACGCGTGCAATTTTAGACATTTTCGGCATCATATCCGGTGTTGCGATAACACGGTCGAAATTGATTTCGCCGCCCGCAACCTTTTCAATCAGCTCTTCACCGCCAACAACATCGGCACCGGCTTTTTTAGCTTCGTCCTGAGAGTTGACTGTGAAAACCGCAACGCGTACCGTTTTACCTGTGCCATTCGGCAAGCTTAACATACCGCGAATATTCTGGTCCGCCTTGGTAACGTCAATACCCAAGCGGATTGCGATTTCCAAGCTTTCATCGAACTTTTTGGAGGTAAATGCACGCAATGCATCAATGGCATCCGCCAAAGGATACATCTTGTCCTGATCCAGAGCACTCCAAGTCTGCTGTCTTTTAGTAGCTTTCATATCTTATTCCTCCACCTTTACGCCCATAGAACGGCACTGACCCGCAACAATGTTCATCGCAGATTCAATGGTAGAGCAATTCAAGTCCGGCATTTTAGCTTCGGCAATTTCCTTAATCTGAGCCTTGGAAATTGTGCCAACGAAATCACGACCCGGTTTGTGGGAACCGATTTTCAGCTTCAATGCGTTTTTGATGTAGTACGACACCGGCGGCAGCTTCATAATGAATTCAAAGCTGCGGTCAGTATAAACAGTGATTATGCAAGGGATAGGCATACCCGGTGTTTTATCAGCTGTTCTGTCATTAAACTGTTTGCAGAATTCGGCGATGTTAACACCCGCCGCACCCAACGCCGGCCCAATCGGAGGCGCAGGATTTGCCTGTTTTGCAGGGACGACCAGTTTGACCACTCCCTTAACTTCTTTCTTTGCCATTTTTTCACTCCATTTTCTTGGTTAGTGTTGCGGTACGATGTGGCGCATCTACCGCCGGGTTACGGATTTTTACAAAAACCCGCAAAAACTTTTATCGGCGACGACGATAATATTTTTCAATCACCATACGTGCCCATTCCGGATTTTCCCGACGAAACTTTGCAACGGCCGCAGATACCCTGACCATGCTTGCAATCCGTTCCTTTGACGGCGAAACCCAGACAAATTTTTGCATTAAACCTTTTCAACCTGTTCGAATTCCAGTTCAACGCTGGTTTCACGACCGAACACCAAAATAGTTACGGTCATTTTCTGTTTTACGTTATCAACCTCTGACGCGACGCCATTGAAACCAGCGAACGGCCCGTCAATAACATGAACTTCTTGCCCCACCTCGTATTCAACGTCTTCGGTAACCACACTGCCCTCTTCAACCTGGCGCAGCAGGCGGCGCGCTTCTTCTTCGCTGACCGCAATCGGCTTGTTCTTGGCGCCCAAGAACATAACAACCTGGGGCATCAATTTTACCAAAGAGAACGTTTCGTTATTCATAACCATCTGAACAACGATATAACCCGGGAAGAATTTTCTTTCGGATTTTACGCGCTTGCCACCTTTGATTTCTGTAACTTCGCGTGTCGGGACCAGAATTTCACCAAAAAAAGCATTCAAACGACGCTTGTCAATCTGTTCACGCAAGCCGCGCGCAACCTTATCCTCGCACCCGGTATGAACATTTACGACAAACCACTGCATATTGCTTTCCATTATATTTCGCCCCCTGACGCGTTAGAATATCCAGCCGACAATTGCGTTCAACACACTGTCAACAACAAAAAAGAACAATGCCGCAAGACCGGAGAACACAAGAATCATAATAGTTGCACGCACAACACTGTCGCGTGACGGCCATACAATCTTAAACCATTCACTGCGCACCGATTTAATATATTCCAGCATTTTTTTCATAAACAAATCTCGCCTTAATCCGTCTGCATTGCCCGCAAATCCGGCATTTTCTTTGGCAGGGGCAGAAGGAATCGAACCCTCATCCGCGGTTTTGGAGACCGATATTCTACCGTTGAACTATGCCCCTGTTTATACCTGCTTTGCCGCATATGCGTCAACATAGTCTGCGCTACAATACCACACGCATACGGAAAATCAAGCGGAAAGTATTATAAGATTTTCTTCGGCGCCGCGCAAGCAAAAAAGCACACAAAAACAATACATTGATTCAAATATCTGAAAAAAGATTCCAAAAATTCCCCCAACAAGCGATTTTTTGCTTTTTTTCGCTTGCAGGAACGGTAATTTTTTTTCTACAATCAAACAAATCATTGAAGGGGGAGATAGGTGCCAGACCACGTGGAGCCACCGGTTTTACTATCAAGACTTATGACCTTTGTGTTTGCAACGGCCTTGGTCGTGCTGGGGGCGCTGGGAATAACATTGTGGCAGCTGTTTCCGCTGGACCGGCCCCAAGTATTTTTTCTGACGACGCAGATGCGCCCGGATATGGAGGTACGCCTGTACTCTATGCCGCTGAAATCCGATAAAGTCAATACGACAGAGCTGTATTTGCAGTCTTTTGTAAAGGAATACATTAAAGCGCGAAATGAAATTATCAAAAACGCCAACGTAATGCAGCGCAAATGGGGCAACGGGATTGACGGGGTTGTTAATATGTGGTCAAGCCCGGCGGTATTTGAAGATTTCTCTAAAACCGCCATGCGTGAGGCACTGATGTATTCGGATGCAATTATTGACATATCATGCACGGTGGAGTTTCCGGCAGGCGGCGTTCGACCATATCGCGCCGACGGATTGACATGGGAGGCAACATTTAACTATATATGTGCAAATAATGATGGACAACTGCCCCGGAAAGAATATAAAATTATTGTAGAATTGGAAAAGGAAGACGACACAACCATAAAATGGGGCGACAGGCTGAACAACCCGCTGGGGGTACATGTTCGCCGATATGAAATAGAAAGCGGAAACGGCGACCCGCTGAATTTCGAATAAACCGAACGCACCATAATCAAGTCTGAGAAAGGGAAGGATTGCAATGAAATTCGCAAGCGCAATTAAGTTAAATATCTCGATATTCTGTCTGGGGGCGATTTGCGTCACAGGCATGCCGGCAATTGCCGCGCAAAGCGCATGGGACAATCCGAACGCAAATATGGCCGCCGGCAGCTTAAAGCCCGGCTATGCCCAGCTGAACTGGTCTGCGGGCAGTGTATTGCCGATTAAGCTGCGCAGCGGCATGGCAACAATGATAACATTGCCGAACGGCGAACAGATTGCCGATGTAATCGTGGGTAACAATGCAATGTTTAGCATTGATGCCGCCCAGGGCTCACGCACAATGTTTATAAGTCCGGCAAACGGCACCCAAGGTGGTGACACTAACATGATTGTTCAGGGCAAGTCCGGCAATACATATTTATTTTATCTGCGAGCCGAGCCTTCTAACTCCAGCGAAATAACATATTCACAGGTTGACGTTGTGCTGGACGGGAACGCCGTTTTGCCAATGGCCGGTGCCGATACAACAGGTGCCACAGCGGGCAGCATGAATTCAATATTCGCCAAAAAGGCAAGTGCATCGACCACACTGGGGGTTGACGGTGAAGATTACGGCTGGATAAAGTCTATGAAAATAGACCCGTCTGAATTCCGTTTTGATTTGGATATATTCGTTCCAAATCCGGATGATTATGTAATCGCCCCGGAACGTGTATGGCGCGACCGTATATTTACATATATTGACTTTGGCGATAAAGTCATCGCAATGACACAACGTCCGGTTGTATCACTGTTGGTCGAAGGCGGTGAATCTCCGGTTGGATTCCGTACAGACGGCGAAGACGGTCGCCTGTTGATAGTTGAGGCGGTTGGCGACATGATTTTGCGCAGCGGCCAGCGTATCGTCTGTATAAAAAAGCGTGAAAAGCCGTTCCTGATTGCGGATACCGCATCGGTTATGGCATTGGCAGAGGCAAATGTAGCCCAGTCGATGATGTCGGGTCAATCGCTGAATAACATCGCATATCAGATGGATGTAAACGCCATGAATATGGCGGGGACAAATTATACCGGCACGCCAATATATGTCGGCCAGAATGCCAACGCAATCAATGGTGCGGGAACATATATGCCGATGGGATACGGCCAGGCATCTTTGGCCGGTGGTGCGGTTGCAACCGCGGCCGGTGTTACAATGATGCCGACAGAACGGGTTACCGCCGGCAGCTATCTGCCACAGTCAAATATTCCGCTGATAACAAGCAATCAAAGCGGGGTTGCGGTTGAACTGAAATCAGATACATCCGTAAAGGCTCTGGATGATTATTGGACGGGCCTGCTGGCAAAGTTCAGCGGCGAAGACGGTCAGGGTCTGCTGACACCATACAAGGATATGGTATTCTTTGCCGTTGATGAACAGGGCGTCGGTGATTTGGGGGCCGGTTCGTCTACGGCACGTCTGTATCGTCTGCGTATAGGTCCGATGAGCGATATCGATGCGGCACAAAAGCTGTGCGACCAGTTGCTGAAATTCAGCGGCGCCAGCTGCAGTGTTGTTCGTATTCAGTAAAACAAATAGTGCGGATAATTTATGAGCAAAATAAAACAGCAATTTTCTGATTTGCGTAAGACAACACCAAAGCATGTGCAGTGGCTGTTACTGGCGGCGGCATTTGTGATTGTGCTGATTCTGCTGACGCTATTGATTGGCGGATGGCGTAAAAAAACGGAAGATATAAAAGAACCCAGTGATAATAAGCTGCAGTTGTTTATAGATCCGACGGGAACGCTGGACTGGGCCAACACGCCGGTTGACAGCATCCAGACAGAGGAATACACCCTGACCGCCAGTGCACCTGTAAAAATTTTGAAAGTTCGCACAAACAGTGATATCGCAGGCCTGTCAATATCCGAACAGTGTTCAACAGATACACTTACGATTGATAAAGAGCATGGTTGCAGAATAACCATAAAATATGCCCCGACGGCAAATATGGCAACAACCGGTGCGTCTTTGTTTGTTGACTGGCGTGGGGCACGCGAAACAGACAGTCTTAAGAAAACAGAAAAAATAACAATGGTTCTGGGGGCTGTGGGTGAAAAAAGTGCGCCGGCAAAAGAAACGCCAAAACAACCGGAGCCAAAGCCTGCCCCATTGCCGGAACCAAAGCCGGCGCCAATTCCAGAGCCGGAGCCGGTAGCCGCACCGGAGCCCAAACCCATTAAGGAAGAAATCAAGCAGGAAATAGAAACGATTGCGCCGGCACTGCCTGTAATAAGCACTCCAAAGCAGACACCCGCACCTGCAAAAGAGCCAGAACCTGCACCAATTGCATCACAGGCAGAGGCATGTTCCGATTTCGCATTTCCGGGCTATAACGCATCCGGGACTCAAATCGGCTGGATTAAGCCGGAACGCGGTGCGTATTATTTTCACCCGTTCTCAGATAAAAATTGCGACAGCCCAACGGGGACATATAATCCGGACAATGGAATTATATCAGATATAAAAGACCCGTCGAAAAAAATTGGTACAGATGCCGAGCATATCGGATACTCTACAGTTTCCGGTGGGGCACTGCCGCAATTGACATCTGCACCAAGCGCGAAGGCACGTACAGCCGCGGTGGCGGATGATGCGCCGGTCGGCACAATGGCAATCAATAACAATCCTGTTAGCGGTATGCAGATAACAAAGGCTACATCCGATGTTATATATACCTCCAGCGGGGACTATTTGGCGAATACTGCACCATATGACCGCAGCTTTGTTCTGCGCCAGTATAAGCCGATTCCCGCAACAATCGTATCCGACGTACGCGCCGACCCGGAGGCATTGGCAAACAACACTCTGCCGGTGCGTGCAACGGTTGACCGCAATGTATATGCCGACAATGGCCGCACGGTTATTATTCCGGCCGGTACACTGTTAATGGGTTATGTTAGGGGCAATTTGCCGGGGCCATATACGTCAATAGGTCGTATGGATATTCGCTGGTACCAGTTTATTTTGCCCAGCGGGGTTGAATTTAATTTCCCAGACACGGCAAGTGACCCGTTCTCAGCAGATGCCCAGGGTCGCAGTGGCGTTCCGGGACGCGGCAGTACAGACTATCTGGAGCAGTTTGTTATGCCGATGCTAACCGCAATCGTACCCGCGGCGGTAAACATGATTGCCCCGGTTGCGGACAAGTTTGTAAATCAAATTGATTTAGACAACAACACCGTTGTGCAAAGCGGTACGGTGCGTTCATCTGAATTGGCCAAGAACGAAATTATCACCGCATGGAATCAGGTGGCGCAAAAGTTAATGGTCGATATGATGGACAATACAACGCCGCCCTTCTCTATTGCGGCCGGTACGCGCATTACAGTGTATTCGCCAATGGATTTGCAAATAACATGTGGCGATCCGGATGATAATCCGGGCAAGAAATGCGCAGTGGCACCATACAGTCAAAATCCACGTGGCAGACGCGCAAACAGTGCAACCGTCGACTACAGTGACGGTTCATGGGTTGGTCAGGTACGTTCCTTTAACTGGGCCCAGTATTGTGAAGGATATTCAAACGGGAAATTGGCGGCAGGCATGGAGCAAAAGATTTACGCGGCCGGTTTGGATTACAGCTCGGTATTATTCTATTGCCAGTCCAATCAATACAAGGCGATAAACAATGCCAAACAGGACGCGCTGTATCAGAATCAGCAGCAGCAGTTTCAGAATAACTATTCTGTAAACTCCAACGCAGGAGGCCTTACAGGCATCAGTGGTAACCAGGCATATAACGAAGATATACTGGGTTTAAAATATGACGAGGATACCGGTGCGATTGTAAATCCATTCCAAACACTGCCAAAGGAAGAGGCTCCGGCAACACTCACCTGTGAAGACGGAACCAATCCTGATGCAAACGGTTGCTGTACAGGTGAAATATACACCGATATGGGCGACCAAGGGTTTAACTGTTGTCCGGAAACCGGTGGCGACTGTTTCCCGCCGATACTGTAATCGAATCCCCGCGCAATGCGGGGATTTCAAATTGAAAACTAAAAAAACGAACAAAATAAAAAATGAAAAACATAAAATGAAAATACAACATCATTCTTTTTTGCGCGCCATCGGGCGCGCTTTTTTTTATTCACGCGCACCACCGATGTAAAAATACGCGATTCGGTAAATTTCAGCGATTCGCTTATCAAATATCAAAAACGCTTAACGAATCAGAAATCCGATTCGCGGTTCAACCCTCGGTTGTAATGATTCACAGGATTCTATTCTTAAGTTATATATCAAATGCAACACCGTCATAATACCTAAGGAGAAAACATATGACATCGCAAACAGCAAAGAACTTTATCAACGCAGAAAAATTCCAAAATGCCGAGCAATTGTGGTTTTGGTTTTTGTATTCCAAATCCGTCAGAGCCGGATATATACACTGCCGTGCATACGCCAATCAATCACGACGCATATGCGAACTTATCGATGTGGAAACATTGATTACAAAGCTGTATCTGGCCGGCCGTATCAATGACGAACAGCTGGCCGTGATGAAACAGTTCGGCGATCGCCGCCGCGCGCCACACCAGCATATTTGGACGGAAAACAAAGCCGCCGCATTGTGGCGTACCGCGATGCAGACATTGCAATCTGCGGCGACGGAACGTGGCTGGATTGAATAAAGAGAAGCGCCAAAACACTACAATTAACAGACAGGTATCAAGATATGGTTATTATCGCTTTTTCTGAAAAAACATCTAAAATTCTTCCGCGCATCGCATGCCGCAGATTCAGGCACTGCGCCCCGATTATACCGGTGGGGAAAAATATGATTATGTATCAGTTTTCAGCCCCCGGACAGATTACTCAAATAGACATAAATATGCATGGAATTCGACGATTACGCGCCGCCGGCTGGCACTTTGTTTATGTGCCGTGTGACGCACCGGCAAAGTTTGAAAACGAAAGTGCACTAAGCTGTGTTGATTTATCAAAGCGGGCATTGCGGATACATGCGCCATGGCTGCTGACACCCGACGGTTTGTACAAACATTTACAGAAATAAAAAAGCCCCGTATCGGGGCTTTGTACTTATTTAACAGTGCGCTTTTTTATCAGCCACATCTGGCCGATACCGAACAGATTTGAAACAGTCCAGTACAGAACCAAACCGGCCGGCATCCACGCAAACAATATCGTAAACAATACCGGCATCCATTTCATCATGCGCATGCTTTGTGCGACCGCATCATTGCCTGTGGCGGTATTTTTCGGCGTCTGCAAATAAGACTGCAGCCACATTGTCGCCCCCATCAATACAGGCAGGATAAAATACGGGTCCATGGCCGCCAAATCACGAATCCACAGAAAGTGTGCACCGCGCATAGGTACGGATATCAACAGCGCTTTGTAAAGTGCAAAAAATATCGGAATCTGAAGCAACATTGGCAGACAGCCTGACATCGGCGATGTCTTGTTCGACTGATATACTCGCATCATTTCCATTTGCATGCGCGCCTTGTCATTCGCATACAGTTTTTGAATGCGTGCAATTTCAGGCTGCATTTTCTGCATCGCAACCATTGAGGTGTATGACTTGCGGGTCAACGGCCACATCAACAGACGCAGAAGTATTGTCATGATAATTATTGCAATACCATAATTCATAACAACACTATGAATCGCATTCAATATCCACAGCATCGGCCGTGCCAGGAACCAAAACCAACCATAATCCACAGTCTTGTTTATCCCGGCAATTTTATCAGCGGCGGTGTTAAGCACCGATTGATCGCGCGGGCCGGCAAATATATGGCTAATGATTGTCGCATCTGTACCGGGTGCAATTGAAACAGCGGCGGCGGCGGTGTCTGTCTCGTACATATTTGCAATCTTTTTTGCACGCATCGTCTGGTCAGGGCGTTCAACCGCAACAACCGTTTCCCAGTACTGGTCTGCGAAACCGACAAATCCGTTAGTTGTTGTATATGCATATGATTTCTTATTTAAAGAGCGCCAGCTTTCATGCTCTAAATCATTGTTGGCGTATGCAATCGGACCAGTATAAACACCGGCGGTTGCCGTATCAGCATCAGAGCGAACCATACGTGCATACGGCGCAACCGCGATTGCGGCGGCACTGTTATTTTTTACAGTATCAGATATTGTGATTACATAGCCGTCTGTTGCGATATTACGACGGAATTCAACACCGGATTTATTTTTCCAAACCATGTCATCGCCGGAAACATTCCACGTTGTATCGGCGGCGGGGACAAGTGTATTTTGTGAAATCAGCCCCACTTCTGTAAACGCCCCCTGGGCGGCGGGTAACAGAACCACATGCGCATTGTCGGCCGCAGTTGCATCAAAGTCATTCAGCGCAACGTTTGAAATACGCAGACCGCGAACATCGTATGTTATTTTCTCGCCGGAAATTTCCGATACGGGGACCGATGAAACGTCAATGGCTGTTACCGTCTCGTCCGTTACATTGTTTTTATCAGTCGCAGGACGCATCCAAAGACCAATCAGCCACCAGCATGCAACAAATATTGCAAACCACCACAGAAATGATGACAGCCAGGATTTTTTATCCGCCCCGTCCCGTGCTGCATTCCATTGGCGAAAACCGGAAGATTTATTATCCAAATATTTTACCATAATTATTTACCACCTTTTGTTGCGGTACCGCGGCAAGCGATGAACCAGTTAAGTATATATAGGGCAACACCAATGCAAATGCAAATATCGGCGACATTAAATGCAGGCCAATGTATTGTGCCGATATGAAAATCCAAAAAATCTACAACCGCGCCAAAGCGTATGCGGTCAATCAGATTGCCAATCGCCCCGCCAAGAATCAGTGCAAGAGGCAAACGCTCTGAGGCGGCGGCACGCCGAATGGCATAATATCCAATAAATCCGATTATCACACCGGTTGCGATGATTATCAACAATGGTGCAATTTCCCCCAGCCCCCGAAACAACGAAAACGATGCCCCCGGATTCCATGTAAATACTATATTAAAGAAATCCGTTACATGCGCCATCAGATACGGGACGGGTACAATCTCCCATGCGGGGCCCGCCAACGGGATGTCACCTGTAATTAAATAAATCAAAAATCCCTTGGATACCTGGTCCAATATGACCGCGCCGACGATAACCGCCAGCATCTTGAATATGTTTTTCATGCACCTTTCCTTTTACCAACA
The DNA here is from genome assembly GCA_029051085.1 of Alphaproteobacteria bacterium. Taxonomy (GTDB): domain Bacteria; phylum Pseudomonadota; class Alphaproteobacteria; order Rs-D84; family Rs-D84; genus Enterousia. The sequence continues at coordinate 14,672 of JAIDLK010000013.1, forward strand.
GAAAATATAACACACGCACGCGCAAAAGCAAATAATAATCGCCCCTTTCGGGGCGATGGTTAGCGCGCTTCGGATATCGCGTTTAGTTTTTCATAATTATTTGCACGCATATCGGTTAACAGAGCCTCTATTTTTGCATCGGAAATCCCCAGATGTTCAAGAAGACCGTACCCCAAAGAGAAAGAGGATTCCATCGTTTCCGGCAACGCTTCGGCAACGCCTTCTTTTAACAGCAGCTTGGAATCCGCTAGATTACGCGCACGTGCAAATATCTTTACGCGCGGTGCAATTGACTTTACCGTTAAAACCGTTTCGCGGGCGGTTGTCGCATTATCCAGCGCAACGACCACTGCACGCGTATTTTTAGGCGCCAGCCCAAAACTGCGCAGTACATCTGCATTTGTAGAATTGCCATAGACAACGTTATAACCGGCCTCGCGCCCAAGCATAACGGCGTTAACACTTAAATCAAGCGCAACATAAGGTATTTTCTGGGCGGCCAACATTTTTGCCACAATCTGGCCGACGCGCCCAAATCCGCATATAATAACCTGAGGAACGACATCCGGCTGCATTTCGTTAATTTTGCGCGGATGGCGCTGGGGGAATAATTTGCCACGGCGCTGAAGACAGTCGTATAACGCAAGCAGTAACGGCGTCATTATTATCGACAGGATTATTATGGCCGTTAAAATTTCCTCATGCGTACCGGGAATTGCGTTTATGCCGCCCTGCTTCATGGTCTGAAGCATAAGCAGGCCGAACTCGCCACCCTGGGCCAGGATAAGTGCGATTTTTGTCGCATCATAATCCGGAACACCACGCACACGCGCCACAATAAATATCGCCAGAAACTTTACGGCAATCAGTCCGCCAAGCCCTATTAAAATCCAATACCAACGGTCCAATAAAAACGGAATGTTTAATCCCATACCCAATGAAACAAAGAACAGCGCCAAGAAAAGCATGGAGTATGGTCCGACCTCTGCACTTATTTGATGACGATAGATTGTTTCCGACATTAACATACCGGCCAAAAACGCCCCCAGTCCCGCAGGCAGCCCCAAGGCGCCCATCGCAACCGCCCATACGGCAATTGTCAGCATGATAACCAGCAAGAAAGCCTCTTTGCTTTTTAGCTTTGCCACCATACGCAACAGCGGATTCAATATTAAACGCCCAACAAGGACAACACCCAGAATCAATCCGATGGAAAGAACAAGGATATCGATTGCCGTGGCCCCCAAATTAAAAGAACGCCCTGCAAAGACCGGCAACATCGCCAGCAGCGGAATGGATAGCAAATCTTGGAACAACAATATGGAAAAAGTTTGGTTCCCCATATTTGTATTCAGCTCATCACGGTCCGCCAACAGCTGCAGGTCTTCGGATGTACTGGACATCGCCAACAGCAGCGCAACCATTATTGTGCCCATTATTGTCCATGATGTTATTGTGTGCAGTATCGGGAACAACATCACCGCAACCATCATAACCTGGGCCGCGCCGAATCCAAATATTGTACGCTTCATCTGCCACAGCCGCTTCATATTTATCTGGAGACCGATATTAAACCACAAAAATATTATGCCCAGCTCGCCTAAAAACGCCCACGTATCGGTTAGCTGAAACAGATTCATAACAAACGGTCCCGACAGAACGCCGGCAAATAAAAAAGCCACAACCGTTCCAATGCGCGCGGCACGCAACATGAAAACAAGGCCGAACAATATTGCAAAAAATATCAATACGGATACAGACATCAGACTCCCCCCATTAACCCTCTGTCATTATATGAATAAGATTATAGCACTATACTTTCCGCTAATTCCATAAATTTTTCCGGCGCCAGGTCTTCGGCCCGTTCCGTCCCGCAAAGACCAAAGCGTTCCCAATCCACACCGGGAATAATTCCACGTATCATTTTACGACGCATGCCGAATAAACGCGCGGTAATCTTTTCTATATTTTTCAAATTTTTTATAGCGGCGATTTTATCGGCATTGGGAATTATCTGAACTATGGCCGACTGAACCTTTGGCTTTGGCACAAACGCCGTATTCGGCACGTCAAATAATATGCGACTGTCCGCAACCAATGATGCAAGAACCGCCAAACGCCCGTATGCAGCATCACCTTGCCGGGCAACAATACGCATCGCCACTTCACGCTGAAACATTAGTGTCATGGATTTGATTTTTGCCCCGGCGGCCGCCATCTGCAGCCATCCAATCAACAGCTCTGTCCCAACATTATACGGCAGGTTTGAACAAACAGCATATTCATCAACCCCAAGTGCGGCAAAATCGGTCTTTAACGCATCTCCATAAATAATGCTAAGCCGGCCGCCTGATGCCGCCGCAACGCGGGATAAAATAGGCTCGGTCGTCGTATCTTTCTCTATCGCGATGACACGCGGTGCACCCGCCGCCAACAGGGCACGCGTTAATCCAGCCGGACCGGGGCCAACCTCTATTACGGTTGTATTTGAAATATCCGGAACGCTGCGCGCAATGCGACCGGTTAAATTTAAGTCAAACAGAAAGTTCTGTCCGAACTGTTTCTTGGGTTCCAAACCCGCATCACGCATCATGGCAGATACCGGCGGCAAAGAGCTTATTGTATCAGTCATAATGCCTTGCGCCCCCCGAACGCCAATGTAAGCGTACCGTCATCTATATAATCCAAATCCCCACCCAGCGGCACACCGGATGCCAGTTCTGAAAAATCAACCGAGGCGGCGTCACCGATAACCGACATGATATAATGCTGGGTCGTTTTACCTTCCACCGTGTTTGGCAATGCAAAAATTATTTCCGATATATTTTCATTTGCGATGCGTGCCGGCAAAGACGCGATATTCAAATCATCGGGCAATGTTCCGGCCGCACCGGACAGCAATCCGCCGATAATATGATAGCGGCCGTGAAAAACCGATGCCTTTTCCAATGTCCAGACATCCGCCAAATCGCGAACCACGCACAACTGGCCGTTGGCACGCGATGCATCGCGGCAAAATTCACACGCCGCGGATGCCGCATCGGTTAAAACACCACATATCGGACATGGCGCAATAGAGCCCGCCGCATCGGCAAGCGCCGCCGCCAATGCCGCCGCGCGGCCACTTTTATCCTGAAGCAAAGACAGCACGATACGCTGGCCCCCGCGGGCACCGACACGCGGCAGCTTTGCAAATTGTTTAATAAGCTTTTCTATTTTAGGATTCATAATGCCCCAATAATAACATCAATGAAAAATATAGCAATCGATTCCGGCAGCGCCGGCGCGCGATTTCAAATCTGATGCGGCCGAATCCGACAAACCGTTTACACGAACGCGGTACATCCCGGTACCGGTCGGTTCAATCACCGGGGTTGCGCCAACCGATTTTGCAACACGTGCAACCTGCTCTTTGGCGGCGGATTCCGAAGAAAAGGCGCCGAACTGGACCCCGGCGGTGCCGGCAGAATATGCGGGCGACACCTTTGTCGGTGCGGCCGCAACAGGCGACGCCGACGCGACCTGTGCGGTCTGCGGTGTTGTTTTTACCACCGGGGCGGCATTGGTCCCCAGCATATTAAAGCCTTTGTTTAACATATTTGTTGCGACCGCGGCACGAACATCTTTGTTCTCGGCCCCCAGTACAACGGACATAAGGTGATGGCCGTCACGCTTGGCGGTTGCAACCAACGAATATTTGGACTTATTCGTAAAACCGGTTTTCATTCCGTCACAACCGGGATATGTCCCCAGCAGTCTGTTGCCATTTGTATATGTTTTTCCGTTATAGACCCAAGTCTTTATACCAAAGTATTTCCAATATTGCGGAAAATGTTTATAGACGGCCATTGACAACAACGCAATATCGCGTGCGGTCGACATATGGTCGTCGTTTGGCAGACCTGATGAGTTTTCAAAATTAGTGCGCGCCAAACCAATCTCGCCCGCGACACGCGTCATCAGTGTTGCAAAATTTCCTTCTTTGCCGCCTTTTAAATTTTCAGCCAAAACGCGTGCAACGTCATTCGCACTGACCACGGCAACAGCCTTTATCGCATCTTCGACGGTTATTTTGCTGCCCGCGGCCAGCCCCAGTTTTACCGGCGATGCATTTGCCGCATACTGCGAAACAATCAAATAATCATCAAGATGGAGACGACCATGTTCCAACGCATCAAACGTTAAATACAAAGTCATGATTTTTGTTAAGCTGGCGGGATAATTTAAATCATTTGCGTTTTCGGAATACAGAACACGGCCCGTATCCATATCGGCCACCATTGCCGCACGATAACCGGCGGCCGCAGCCAAAGACGGCATAAGCGCAACAACCAATGCAATAATATGGTAAAAACGTACCCTCATAATATAAATGCTACAAAAAATCCGCCCTTTGGGTCAAGGGCGGATATAATCACAATCGAAAAAATATTGCGATTATTTTACCAGCATAGCAATGCGTTTTTCACCGCATACCGATACCAACGTGCCATTGATGCCACACTTGGCCGCCGCGGCCGCCGCATCATGCGATGCAAACAGCGCCGCATCAAACATAGAGCGCACACCACGAGACAACGCCAACTGGTTGGCGACATAATCCTTGTCGCATACGGCGATAATCGGCATATTCGGACGACGGCAGGAAATTTCTGTGGCCGCCGCGGTGTCATTTGCAAAAACAACTATCGCATCAGCATTGTTCAGTTCGGCCATAACCGCAACCGACAAAGACCAATCATTTTCCGGCAGGTCTTCAACATCAGACCAATCCTGATCGTTTTCAAGGGAATCCATATCGGCGTTTGCCAAAATTTTTGCCATTGTTTCAACAACGAACGGCGGATTTTCGCTGATGGTTGTTTCTTCGGATGTCATTGTGGAATCAACATGCAGATATGCCGCAGTTGCGATATCGGAAATTTCCGCACGTGGCGGGAAATCACTGCTGACCATAGAACCCAACATCTGAGTCGCCATAATAACCGGCTTGTTCTTTTCACGGCACAGACGTACGATACGACTAGAAATTGCCGGAACTTTTTCAAACGGTACTTCTACCGC
>JAIDLK010000014.1 GCA_029051085.1 Alphaproteobacteria bacterium
AGACAGTTTCGCGCATAGTCTGAATATGTCTTGTTCGGGCCTGGCAAAGAAAAGCGGCTTGGACGCTACCACGTTTAACAAAAGCAAGCGCTGGACATGCTATGGCAAGCCGCGTTGGCCGTCGACACACAGCCTTGCGAAAATATTGGAATCAACCGGAACATCTCTGGAAGATTTTTTAAAATTCATGCCGCCCCAAAACGGCAGGGTAAAAAATGCCGCTTCCGGTGCATGATTATTCCCCGGACCGCTCTTTGTGGCGGTCTTTTTTATTGGGTGGAATAATCAAATCTTTTTGTGCTATAATTCAGGCAAAAGGAGAATATATTGCCACGTATCCGCCAGGATAAAGGTTTAGAGGAAAAAAAGCGCCCGTCATTTCGCCTGCGCATGTTCTTTTGGTGCTTGAATCTGGCGGCGTTGCTGATTGCGGCGGCGCTGACGTACTTTATGATAATATTTCTGCAGATGCCATCCTTGGATGCCATTTTGCATGAAACCCGTCCGGCGGCAATAGTGTTTTTGGATAAAAACGGAACAGAAATCCGCAGTTCTAACAGAATTATGGGAATGCCGGTATCTACGGACAGTGTCCCCCCATATGTCTGGCAGGCGATTGTCGCAATTGAAGACAAGCGTTTCTTTGAGCATGGGCCGATTGACCTGCGCGGAATTACTCGTGCGGTTTTGACCAACCTGGTTCATGGTCGTGTGGCGGCCGGCGGTTCATCCATAACTCAACAGACGGCCAAAAATGTATTCCTTTCGCGTGAGAAAAAAATATCCCGCAAGATTCAGGAATTGATTTTGTCATATTGGCTGGAAAACAGATTTGACAAGAACCAGATTCTTGATTTGTATATGAATCGCGTATCTTTGGTCGGTGGTATGCGCGGGATTGATGCGGCGGCACGTGTGATGTTTCAGTGCTCTGCGCGCGATATGACGCTGGCCCAGGCGGTTCAAATTGCCGCCATGCTAAAAGCGCCCACAACATACAGCCCGCTTAAAAATCCGGAAAAAAATATTGCGCGTGCCCGTGTAATTTTACAGGAAATGGTTCGCCAGGGATATGTTACACTAAATCAGGCACGCAGTGCGGCGGCTGAATTGGCGCCGGCTGTGCCGGCACCCGATACAAACCTGTACCGGTATTGGACGGACTTTGTTTTGGATGAAACGCGTTCTCGTCTGGGCGGGTTTGAGACGGATTTGCTGGTTTATACAACGCTTGATATGGGGTTACAGGAACGTATTGCCGCGATATTGCCGCCGCGTGTCGGGCAATATCAGGGGGCTGTTGTCGCGATGGAGCATGACGGTGCCCTCCGTGCAATGTCCGGTGGTGCGGATTATCAGGCCAGCCAGTATAACCGAACGCTTGCCATGCGCCAGCCCGGCAGTGCTTTTAAGCCGGTTGTATATCTGGTCGCGCTTGAGCATGGATTGACACCCGACAGTTATGTTAATGATTCCCCATTCGCCATTGGGGATTACAACCCGAAAAATTATAATGAGCGCTATTATGGGGATATCCCACTTTCGGTTGCGTTTGCAAAAAGTGTTAACTCTGTTCCGCTGAAGCTAACCGAGGAGTACGGCATTGACGCCGTTTTGAATATGGCCGGCCGCCTTGGGGTCGGAACCCGGCTGCGGCGCGAATATTCCACGGTTTTGGGCGCGTCAGAGATGTCATTGCTGGATTTGACAACGATTTATGCAGTTATATGGAATGATGGCGCATCTGTGCGGCCATACTCTATAACAAAAATAACAGACCCGGCGGGAAATGTGCTGTATTCTCGCAATCCGTCGGACGCAATCGCTGTTATCGCGCCCGCCACGGTCGAATATATGAACCGGATGTTGGCCGACGTTGTCGCCACCGGTACGGGGCGCCGTGCAAATGCGCCGGGTGTTCTTGGCGGAAAAACAGGGACCAGTAATGAAAACCGTGACGCATGGTTTGTCGGTGCCACAAACAAATATGTAATAGGTGTGTGGGTCGGTAATGATGACTTCACGCCGATGTCATCCAAAATTACAGGCGGTACCATCCCTGCGGAAATTTTTCACGATATCGTGGAATAACAGTTGATTTAAAAAAATTTGTTGTTTATAACATGCTCTGAACTTTGTCGGGGGATATAATGGCGCAATCCGGATTACCAAAATCTTTATGGAAGTTTTATATAAAGTATGCCGTCCGTGGTCACGTGGCACTTCTTGCCGCATGGGCATTGACCCAGGTTTGGGTAAATTCCGGAACTGTATGGCTGCCCATGATGCAGCGTTGGTTTGTTGCGCTGTTTGAGCAGCCCGCGACCGGGGTGTCGAATTTTATCGCATATGCATTGCCGACGGTGATAATGCTGCTGTTGCTGGAAATGTCTTTTACAACGGCCATGGTTTTGCGCGATGTATTCTCTGCACGCTGGCGCCCGATAATCAGGAATCAGATATCCGAAGAATTAACCGACTATGTCCAGCGCCAGTCAATGTCGTTCTGGGCCGGTCGCATGGCGGGAAAAATCAATTCCCAGATAAATTATGTTGCCGAAGGATTTTTGCTGATTATTGATTTTGTGCGTGTGGCGGCGCTGTTGGGAATGATGGCGCTGAACGTCGTATTGATTTTGCAGGTAAACTCCTATGTCGCGGTTATTTTTGGGCTGGTATTTGCGTTCCGCCTTGTATATGGTATCTCGATGATGGGGCCGATGCATCGCGCCTCCAAACAGGCCAGCGAGTCCTCATCCACGCTGTCTGGAAAGCTGGTTGACAGCCTTGCGAATTTTTCCATTGTAAAACTTTTTGCGGGTGCCTCACAGGAAAAGAAATATCTGCGTATCGCACGCCGTCAACAGATTTTGGACAGTATTCATTCATCTTTTGTTCAGCGTCTGTTTTATGCGGTTCCCGGGTATGTATGGGATATGTCTTATGGTGTTACGCTGTTTTTGTGTGTATGGCTGTTTGCGCGTGGCGGTATCAGCATATCTGAAATAGTTTTTACAATGTCCGTATATTTTCATGTTATGATGGCGATATCGGCGGTTATTGATGTTATCCCAAATATTGTTGATAAATACGGCAGTGCAAAAAAATCGTATGACGAGCTGGTTGTCCCCATAGAGGTTACAGATGCGCTCAATGCGCCGGCGCTGCATGTCACGCACGGCAAGATAGAATTCAAAAACGTATGGTTTCGCTACAGGGCGGGGCGCCGGTGGATTTTGCGTGATTTCAGTCTGACTATAAATCCGGGTGAGAGTGTAGGGCTGGTCGGTTCTTCCGGGGCGGGAAAAACGACACTGGTAAATCTGTTGATGCGTTTTTATGACCCGACCCGCGGCCAGATTTTAATCGACGGCCAGGATATTCGTAACGTATCCCAGGATTCTTTGCGCTCCAATATCGCCTTTATCCCCCAAGAACCGACAATGTTTAACCGCACGATTGCGGAAAACATAGGCTATGGGCGCAGTGATGCGAATTTGACTCAAATTCGTGCCGCCGCCCGTCGCGCCGCGGCCGATGGATTTATAATGGCCGCCGAAAAACAATACGATACGCTGGTCGGTGATAGTGGTATAAAAATGTCTGGCGGCCAGCGCCAACGTGTTGCAATTGCACGCG
>JAIDLK010000015.1 GCA_029051085.1 Alphaproteobacteria bacterium
AAAATGCGCATGCGAAAATACTCACCCGGGGCAGAAGAATATTTTGGTACCGGGTTCAATGCATATTCTTCAAATAACGGATTTACCAGGTTTTCATTGCAATTGACCATAATAGTACCCTTGTCATCAAGAGCCCATGTATGCAGCCGCCAACGGGTGATATTTGACCGCAGCTGCACTTTTAACGGAGTCGTCTGCCCTTCTGCGTGCTCTATTATCAAAAAATCTATGTTTTTATGCATTTTCCTGCAAAATTTATTACAAAGACGCACAACATCCGCATCTGATGTATCCGTATAATGTGAAAACCATACAAGTAAAACACGTTCATTTCGCTTTATATTTTTATAAAACCGCCTGATACGACGATTATACTTATCCGAGACCGCAGGAAATGATTCTGCAGGGGAACACCAACCGGAAAATCATGATAAAAATCAAATCCTGTTTTTATATTACGATAGTAATCGCATTTATCATCGTTAAAAATATTTGGATTTTTTGGCAAAAATTCAAAATATTTAGGGTTCATAAAATATTTGAAACGACTTAGCAGCATATCAAAACGCTGTTTAAAATCAGCAGTTATAATCCAATCAAACGGTCCGGAGCATGAACGCAGATTATTTGTCTGCAGATAAAAACTGCAGGCGCAATCCCGCCCAATGGAATATATTATATCGTACATTTTCATATGTTTTCCCTCCGTATGATTAAAGATCAAAAAGTTTTTATGGTCTGTTCGCGTATTATTAAGCGCGATGTTATTTGGCAGCACCCCGTTTTTATACAGCGCATAAGAAAATGACAATTGGTCACGTTTTGAATATTTTTCAATACAATCCCACCATATGGCATCAATCGCACGAACCAAATCAGTATTATGCCGACGAAAGACAATATTGGTTTCATTTAACCCGTAATGTGATGGCATATTGTTTGACTGTAAAAAATGCGCCGCCCCCAGACATGCCTGAACAGTGTCGCGACCGGCATCAATAACTGCTTGAACTTCTTCAAAAATGCAATCACGCGCATAATGTATGGGCACCAGCAATTCCGTGTCACATTTCGATATCTGAGATTCCAGATAATCGGTTAATACATTTACATTTGCGTCCAGCCATACCGATTGCCCATATTCATGGCAGCATTTTTCCGGGTGTGTTTTATGCCAGCCGGAGTTTCGCTTTGAATCCAAATCATTAAACAAGGCCCGCCGTATACGCCAAATACCTACACGCTTGCGCTTTATTAACGCCGGGTCATCCGTAAAACACACATAATCCCAGTCCGGCACAATGTGATTATGCGAAATCAAATCATCATAGCCGCGCGAAACATATGTATAGCACACTGTTTTTGCTCGTCTAAGACGTTGCATGCGCCAGTATCGTCTTATATTACACTCAGCGGCGCCATGTCCGCTGTAGTCACCGATGCAGCCATTACGGATATAGTCAACCAGCGGACATATTTCTTTATCGCCATTCCATGCCAGATAAAGATTTGTATTAAAATTGCGTGCGGGATTGGCGCCCTCTTTCCAGCCGTTATTTAAATAATGCCACGCGGCGTCAACATTTGCCTTTAAGACATCCGGTCTTGCCGCGTAGTAATACGCGGCATCGAAATATTTCGATTCGCGGATAAGCTCCAAATCACTTTTTTCTTTATGCAACATTTTTTGCAATATTCTGTAAGCGGCTTAATTTATCATTGTAATAAATGTGTTTCGCCTTGCAATGGCGATGCCATTTACCAATAGAAAACTTACGCAAAAACTTGTAAAGGCAGACTTTGCGGCATATTGTCATAACATCAGTGTTATCTGCACAAACATTGGTGCGCATCCATAACCGACATTCATCATCAAACGGGTTGTCAAAATAATTATATACGTCCATACGATGACGAAATACATTTCTTTCTTCTTTGGATATCTTGTCACCATTTTTATAGAAAGCATATTTAAACGGAGTTTTGCCGTGTTCAGCCTGGCCGGCATCGTTCATCATCTGCTCGTACATTAGTGACAGGTTCCAGACCGGGTCGCCTTCTTTTGCATGCTGGGCCAGCATGACTCTATGCGCACCGGAATCAAAACCGGTAAAGTGATAAAAGCGCAATGGACGCCCATTTACATACCAACCATCTTTTTCATTACCGGTAACCGTTCTTGTCGCCAAATTCCATGTGGCAACATTATATTCCGGTTCATGAATAATTTTAACAAAATCAAACAATGCCGGCGCCAAATCACCCCACTTTTGGTCTGTAAACAGACCACCGGGGATATCATCAAAGCAAAAGTCCATTAAACGCTCATTCCACCAATTAAGGAAACGACGACCTTTCTCATCATTTTTTACGGCAAAAAATCCGAAATTATAAACACCGTGTTTCAATGAACAAATCTCTTCATCGATAACACCACGAGTATTTTTAGCAGGCTCTATCTGGTGCGGCGTTAACAGAACACTGTTTTTGTCCAACATTTTCGACAATGGGGTCAAATCATCAAACACCCCTATATCCGGATCCAAGTACACCAGCTTGTCCGCACCGGTCTCATTTAAAATATGCAGTGCACCGGCGCCTTTGACCGCCGTACACAGCTCTACTACAGTATGTATAAAAAACCACTTGTTGTTATTTTCCGATTTGATGAAGTCTTCGGCGAACCATACATAATCAAAGTCTTCTTTCTTTATGTCAAAATCTTTTGGCAAATCATCCGAGACAACCAAATGCATTACAGCATCAGGGTTATGCTGTTTCAATGTTTTCGCCAGAACACGCGCCTTTGGCAAATAAGATGTTGTTATGCTGGTAAAGAAATGCATTTTTAGTTCTCCTTTTTCAAATGCCGTACAAAAGTTATTATTTCCTGTAAGTTACGTTGCGGATTTATTTCACGCAACACCAACCCCCGCCGGTATGCACCGACCCGTTCCGCCGGCGCCCCCATGTTATAACACACCACAGGCAGATTCATTGACATCGCTTCTGCCGTTGTATATGAAAATGTTTCCGGCCAAATAGATGGAATAAAAATTATGTCGATTTTATAGCGCTCTATGATTGCGGGCAAATTGTCACGGTCATATTGTCCTAAAACCGTTAAATTGGCCGGAATACAGTCAGAGGCCTCCATATCGCCAATTATTGTTATGTTAACGTTTTCATAGTCCGGAATATGACGACACATCTCTATAATTACATCCCGTCCCTTTACCGGCAGCATATTGCCCAGGCATGCAATATTTATTCCGTCATGCGGCGAAACAACCGCCTTGCGTAATGTCGGCACAAAATGCGGAACAAGCACTGTCTTGTTTGCCAATTGCGGATATATACGGGCAAACATCTCGCCTATTATTTTGGAAAAGACGATTATTTCATCAACAGTTTCCGAAAAGAAACGCCCCCAATCCTGACGCCATTTAGCCACAGATTCCGCACCACTGCGCAAAATTTCATTTGCCCGGTCACAGTCACCCAGCCTTTTGTTTCGCCAGCATTCCTCACACCCACGGGGATACGTAAAATTACAAAATTCACCGTCACAGTTGATTAAATTAAAACTGGGACATATTGATTGAAAATCATGGGCACGGAACGAAACAAACGCATTAAACGCCGCCTTTAACGCGGCAACATAATCCAGTACTTCCGTAGATTTCGGATACCCCACCAGATTATTTACAACAATCTTTATAACACGCATATCGCCGACGGCGGCCTGAACCTCTGCCAGTGTGGGAACCATATATTTAACAATTTTCGAGTGGTTCGGAGCAGACAGCCCGTACATGTTGCACCATGGGAAATATTGAATTCGTATTATGGCAAAACCGGAGTTTTTTAATTCATTAAACTGACGTAAAGAATATGTCTCTGTGCCACCGCCCAGCGAATGGTCAAACCACAGTATTACATTACGCTTGCGCACATAACGGCGCAAAATATGCAAAGCACTTTTCTTAGGACGCGGGGGAAATTTACATTTCAGCCATGTCCGCAGGCGCCGACGCGGTCCGGGGAACGGTATAAGCAAGCAAACTATCGTCGTAAAAGTCTTCATTTCCACTTTATCCTAAAAATCGGGATGCACTCAAACAGCAGTATCCGATTATTCTTTATTTTCAGCAATGGAATACACCCGAACAAGCGCAGGCGAAAAACTGTTATATTGGAATTATCCGACCGACGCATTTCACGCCAATATGCCGGATAAGTATTCTGTAATTCCAATGCGATGGCGTCGTGTGCACGGCTCATCTGCTGATGTCGACAAATGGATGTACGGGACGCATGATCGCGATAGCGAACCAACACCTGCTGAATATTATAAAAATGCGTACAGGCCATCAATCGCGCCCATAAGCGATAATCTTCGGCAGGTGTATAATATTCTTCATAACGAATTGCATTATCTGTCAGTACGGAACGGCGTATCATCGCGGCACTGTGCGCAACACAGCAATCGCGTGTTAACATTATTTTTATATCCGTGTCATATTCCGGGGCGGCAATTACGCATTCGGTCCCCCGGGACGAGAACACCTCCATCAAACCAGAAACGACACCGACGGCCGGATTTGCGTCTAAAAAAGCAACCTGGGTCTCTAATCGTGTCGGCAGGCAGATATCATCATGGTCAAAAATCGCCAGGTATTCACCACGCGCCAAATCCAGTAATTTATTACGGGCCGCCGATATACCCATATTTGTTTGATTCTTTACATATCTGATGCGCGCATCGTCATAAGACGACACAATTTTGTCCAAAGACACGTTATCCGGACTGTCATTTAATATAATAAACTCAAAGTCTGAAAAGCCCTGCCCCAGAACGGATTCAATGCATTCACGCAGATGACCTTCGTCTGTATTATAAATTGATGTTAAAACAGATACTTTTGGACCCGACATACACTTTCCTTGAGCACAAATATACCGCAGCATGTGAATATAAAGCTACAGTTATATATTCCTATTTTTACAGCGCCCCCGGACGCCGATATTGATGATGGGTGCCTAAACAATCATAACCCCTAGCAAGTTATTGATTCCAGCCTGCTTACGACAACGGCCGCACCCACCAAGTCGACTTAGAATGTGCCAAACAAACGAACGTTTGATTG
>JAIDLK010000016.1 GCA_029051085.1 Alphaproteobacteria bacterium
CATTGTTTTTTCCTCCATGGGTTTTTAGTTATTAAAAACACCGCCGTGATGAAGGGCGGTTGGAGGTTAAGAACTACAATAGTATAGTGTTGCTTATTTATATATATCACAACCCTCCAACCAGGCTGGAGAAAAACTATTGGAGGTTCTTACACCTCACACCAGGTATCACCCGATGCGTTATGAATTATATCAGAAAAGTTGGAATTTGCAAATATTTACTGGATTGCTTTACCGGCTTAATACCGGTCGTATATTACGGGCGTCTTGTTTATCGTGTAAATGCGGCCGTCATTCTCGCGGTTATAGTATATGTACATAACGTTTGATATTTGGTCGTGTGTCCATGGATTGGCATATCCGATAACCTGGCGCTGGGTGTTATATGGAAATACGCGATGAAACGTGTTGTCAAATACGCGCGTATATGCGTCGTCAAAAGAAGCGCTGGTTACCATATTCATAATAATTATGCCGTTCGGTGCAACCCGTGATTTTATTCGTGACATAAATTCAGCCGTAATTAAATTTTCCGGAATCTGATAAGAATTCGAATATACATCCAATATAATCAGGTCATATTCTTCGTTCTTGTTTTTCAAATATTGACTGGCGTCACGTACAACAAATTTTTTATTCGGTGTTAACTTTTGCTTTAAAAATTCTTTTTCCGAAATTTCTTTCAGCGTGCTTTCGATATCTACAAAAGTATATTCGTTAAAAGTGTCTTTCAGGCCCGCCGTAAATCCGCCGGCCCCCAGAACCAGTATTTTGCGCACTTTATCGCGCGGCATGTTATAAATGAAATTATCGTTGATATAGTTTATATATTCCGCCCCCAATTGATGCTGTGGATAATATACCGACATCGGCAGACCGTTCATATATAAGATTTTAAGCGCCCCCGCGTCCGTCACTGAAATCGTGGAGTTCGCGTTGTTTACCAATATTCCGAAATATTTACGCTGAACCGCATCGCTGTTAATCGCCGTTGCCGCGGCCAGAATAATTGCCGCCGCCACCCATATCCACCAGCGCCGTCTGCAAATCACCGCCCCCATCAGACCCAACGCCACAACCAGCATAATCGTATGATTAACACCGATAAAAGGCATCAGTACCAGTGTCGTTGCAATTGACGCCAAAACCGACCCGATTGTATCCCATGCCATAATGTTTCCGGCGTAATTTGTATTGTATTTATGCAGCATTCTTGACAACAGGGTTGTATTATACCCGAATAAAAACGGCCCGACCGACAGTACGGCGAACGAGAAAATAAATGTCTGAATAAATCCGGCCCGTACCCCCGCGGCGTACATCCATTCAAAGTATTTTGATACCAGCGGAAAAGAACCGGCCAAGATTGCAAGTGTGGAAATAATCAGGAAGCTGATTGCCAGAATTCTGCGTGCACGTGATGCGCCGATATTTCCGCGTGTGCCCATAAAATACCCCAGCGACATAAACCCCATAAAGCATCCCATGATAATGCTGGTAATAACGGCGGCACTGCCGACAAAGAAAGACAACTGGCGCATTACGACCAGCTCCAGCGACATACTGACAAAGCCGTTCAGAAATATCAGGAAAACCAACCACAGTCGCAATTTTTTCGTCATTTAAATTCCTCCCTTGCGAGGAAAAGCTTAGCTGAAAAAATATGTCGTCGCAATGCAAATTTTAGTGTGCGTTAATCAGGCGGACATCGGCGAATTCGGGGTGCCGACTGAACATCGCCGCGGCAAACGGACACAGTGCGATAACCTTGCGCTTTTGTGTGCGTGCCATATCAACCACCGCCGATACCAGCCCCAATCCCACATGTGCGCCGCGGTATGATTCTGCAACCTCGGTATGGTCTATTATCATTTTATCACCGCCGGTTGGAACAAATGTAATTTCACCGACGGCCTGGCCGTCGCAGTGTGCATAGAAACCCTGGCCGTCGTCAAACAAAATATATTTCACATCGTATGCCATGTTACCCTCGTTTGATATAAAAATTATAGCCGGACTATATCCGTCCGGCCATAGGGTTGTTATCCCTCAAACGTGTTTATTCTGCCGTAAACGACTGGCTATAGTAGCAGGGGCTTTCAAAACTATAACTGCCGGATGTATCCGAGCCTGAGGTTATATAGCAGCTGGTAATCCTACTATTGTTTCCCGTCTCTGAAGTTCCTTGGCTTGGACATCGGCTGCACGTTGATGTAGAACTTATCGCAGGACCGTAATATCCGGCCGTGCATCTGTATTCTGTGCCGGTATCTTTGCATGTTCCGCAATCACATGTGCGTTTTGTGCGCTGTTGCATTTTGATATTGCCGGACACGGTTGTCCATGCACTGTCGCTGCAGTTGCTGCATGTGCCACAGCATGTTTTATATGTATACCCGGCAAATTGTGTCTGACAGTCCGACGGTTTTTCAGTTTGGTCTGTCAGGGTATAACCGCTGGGGCATGATGTGCATGATGTGATTTTATAGCATGCTGTCATTTCGCTGCCGCCACTGGTGGGGTCCAATGTGGCGCCACAGCTGGAACAGTAAGCCGTATAATATACATAGCCTGTAGTGGCGCAGTTCGTTCCGCGTGTAAGATTTGAAACACTGTAACCTGCCCCCCCGCCGTTGCATGCGGATGCCTTTTGGCATGTATATTGCACTATCGGTTGAAAACCGGTTCCCGGATTTAATGTTAAGGCGTTTGTTCCAAATGTAGTGCTAATTAAAATAGCAACAGCACAAAGTACGGTTTTTATATTCATTGTTTGCATTTCCTCCTAATCCAAACGTCCGTTTTTTTTAGGCAACAGGAAATATGTCACATCAGGCAGAAAACAAGGAATATTGATACAGCAAAAAACGCCCGTATAAAACGGACGTTTGGATTAGGCATATATTACTATGATTATATGTCTTGTGTACTTTGATGTCAATGTGTTTTAAATCGCATCAAAATTCCCACGAATAATTTTCCCTGATTTTTTTAGCGCGGCCGCCTCTGTCGCCGACAATTTTGGGCGCAGGCTTGCCGCAACACCGTCTGCGCCGACTATGCGCGGCAGTGACATCGCCAACTTTTCGCGGCCGGTGCCTTCTACCATGCTGACTGTTAAAATTCTGCGTTCATCGTTTACGATACTGCGCAGCAAATCCGCAACCGCGGCCCCGATGCCATCCCATGTTGCACCGCGTCCGCGAATGATTTCATATGCGGCGTTATGCACACGATATTCTATTGTCTGGCGTGTCGCGGCGGTAAGAGAATTTTTTGTCTGGCGGCAAAATTCCTCCAGCGGCAACCCGCCGACACTTGCCGCGGCCCATGCGACAACGCTGCTGTCGCCATGTTCGCCCAAGACGTATGCATGGACAGCACGGGTCGATACGCCCAGACTGCGCCCCAGTATTGTACGCAGACGCGCCGTATCCAGCATGGTACCCGTCCCGATTACGCGTGACGCCGGCAACTTGGACAGTTTCTGGGCCAGCATTACCATCACATCCAGCGGATTGGTTACCATGATGATTTTGACGCGCTTTGAATCAACGTTTGCCATGACGCGCGGAATAATGTCCGATACTACCGCAACATTTTTCTGTAACAGGTCTGTGCGGGTCTCGCCGGGTTTTTGGTTTGCGCCTGCGGCGATAATGACAATATCTGACCCGCGCATTGCGCGATAGTTGTTTGCAGCGGTTATTTTTATGTCATATGAAAAAGCCGCCGCATGTCCCAAATCTTCGGCCGCCGCGCGTGCGCGCAATGCATCACGGTCAAACAATACCATTTCATGTGCCAGGCCTGTTCCCGCAACCGCGGTGGCCACCGCGGCGCCGACAGCACCGATTCCTATAATTGCTATTTTCATCTCTCTTCCTTTTTTTTGTCGGATTTATTATAGCAGAAAAAAACGGGGACTGCCCCCGTTTTTTATAATTTCATGTTTTCTGCAACAAAATCCCAGTTCGCCAGATTATCCCACACGGCGTCTACGAATTCGGCGCGACGATTCTGGTAATCCAGATAGTATGCATGCTCCCATACATCAATGGTAAATATCGGTGTCATGCCGTGGGCAATCGGTGTGTCGGCATTTGCGGTTGTTATTATTTTATAAGAGCCGCCATCGTATACAATCCATGCCCAACCGCTGCCAAATACGGACAGGGCGGCTGTGCGGAACTGATTTCGCAGCTCGTCTTTGCCACCGAATGCCGCGGCTAATTTTTCCGGTACCTCCATTTGCTTGTTTGCCGGCCGCAGGCAGTTAAAAAAGAAATCGTGGTTATAGACCTGGGCTGCGTTGTTGAAAATTTTTTGGTCGTTATTCAGTGATGTTCGTACTATTTTTGTCAGCGGCATGGTCTCATATGCCGTTCCCGTGATAAGTTCGTTCAGATTATTTATATATGTCGCGACATGCTTGCCATGATGATAAGACAGTGTTTCCGCACTGATATACGGTGCCAAGGCATCCGATGCATATGGCAACGGAAACTGAGACAGTGTAAACATGGAATTCCCCTTCGTTAATTTATCGGTATTATTGTTGCGCCATGCCGGAATAAACACAACAGGAATTTTTTAAGACTTTCATAATAAAAAGGTCTTGCGCCGCATGCCGCCTGTTTTTATAATCAGTGCATCGCAAAGGAGAAAATATGAAAAAATCATCTATTGTATCGGCCGCAATGGGGCTGGCGTTTATCGGTTCTGCATCGGCTGCAAATATCACGGTTTATTATTCACCGACGTGCCCGCACTGTCATCATGCGCGTGACTTCATCAATGGCACATTGATTTATGAATATCCGACAATCACCGTGACCGAGGTTAATGTCATGGACCAGGCTAATCTGGAAAATTTCCAGGCAACCTTGGAAAAGTGCAAATTTGAATCCGGTGGCGTTCCGGTAATTGTTATCGGCGACAAATGCGAACAGGGTTATGCCGACTTTATGCAGGACACATTGCGCCAGCATGTAGAAGCGGACATGTCTGATGCCCAGAAAAAGACCGCGGCCGAAAACAAGGCTGAAATGGAAAAAGACGCCGAGGGTTTTAAGGCCGCCAACGCGGCCCGCGCGAATGCTGTATCTGAATATAATGCCGCCGAAGCTGCGGCCGCTGCGGAAAAGGGCGGTAATTCCACGATTTGGTTCTGGGGACTGCTGGTTGTATTGGTCGCAGGCCTGGGCTTTGTTTTGGTTAAAAAGGGCAAGCGCAATTAAGACCATAACGACGGTATAGGAAATGTTTGATTTAACCAGTCTTGATTACATATACATCGGCGTTATCTTGGCGTCCACAATATGGGCGACGATTCGCGGCGGAATATATGAAACGGTGGCAACCCTGTCATGGGTTGTCGCCGCGGTGGCCGCACGCTTTATCTCGCCCATGCTGGACGGATTGTTACAGCATTGGTTCGGTCTGGCCGAATCAACGGTTGGAACGCTGGTGTCATCGTATTTCATTGTCTTTTTTGTCATTTTGTTGGTGGTCGGCTTCTTTAACCAGAAACTGCGCGACAAGATTCAGGAAAGTATGATGAATGTTACGGATCACACGTTGGGTGTCATATTTGGCATTGTTCGTGGTATTGCCGTTATGGGTGTGGTGTACTGGGTGGCGTTATGGTATTATTCCGATGCGCCGATGCTGCCACGCTGGATTGCAGATGCGCGTACGCGCCCGATTATGCAGTTAACGGCGGTAAAGCTGGATAAATGGTTCCTGCCCGGCGCAGAAAATAAATTATTGCAACGTGATGTTGCCGGTACCCAAGAAGCGATTGAAATTTATAACAATCTGATAAATCCGGCCGTCGCGGACAAGCCGACGCCGACCGTCGAAAAGGCGCCGGTCCCGGCTGCAAAGCCGGCGGATGCGGCACCGTCTGAAATACCTGTGGATGAAACAGGATATAAATCGTCTGAGCGCACCGCTTTGGAAAATCAGTTGCTGCAAATCGAAACAGCGGCACTTGCCGCCGAAGAGCGTGACGAAAACGAATAAAAAACGCCCGATTGGGCGTTTTTTATTTCTGCTTATATGCCAAAACATATGGAACAAATTTATCTTCGTGCCCATTGCCCAGCCATTTGCGCGGTATGATAATGCTGTTATGCTGGCCTGCGGACATTTTGGGTTGTGACGCTTTTGTTTTAGCGTTTATTATTTCTGTCAATTTGACCGAAATATTTGCCATTGTGCCTGGCAGAACAAATGTAATTTCATCGCCGGCCTTTAACTCATTTCTCAGCTCCAGTGTAATCGCGTCTTGGTCCGCGTCTATAATCACGCCCGCCGCCTGATAGGGCGATGTTGAACAGGTTGTGTCATAGTCATGGGCATCCGGTCCCACCGGGCCGTCAAAGAAGGCGGTTGTATATCCGCGTGTTTCCAGCACGTTAAGTGCTGCCATAAACGGCGCCGGATTAAAGTTTTCCGGATTCGCGGCATACGCATCCATGGCGCATCGGTATGCGTGCACAACACTGCCGACATAGTATTCACTGCGATTGCGGCCCTCTATTTTCAATGAATCAGGGGCGGCAGAAATAACCTCGCCTAATCGGGGCATCAGGCACAAGTCCTTAGAGTTCATGATATATGCGCCGCGCTCATCTTCTTCGATTGGCATTTCGATGCCGCTGTCATGCTCGCGCAATATTACATCATATTTCCATCTGCACAGCTGTGCACACGCACCGCGATTGGCGGGCCGGCCCGTTATGAAATTTGACAACAGGCATCGACCGGAATAGCTCATACACATCGCGCCATGGACAAATATTTCAAGACCGATATCAGGACATGCCTCCCGAATGGATTTAAACTCGCTATGTGTTACCTCGCGTGCCAGTACGCATAGTTTTGCCCCCGCCGCCTGCCAGAATTTTACAGAGCGTGCACTGCAAATATTTGCCTGGGTTGAAATATGTATTGGCATATCCGGATGATTTTCACGCACCCACATCACAATTCCGGGGTCGGATACAATCAGGGCGTCCGGTCGCAGATAGTTTATTGTCTCGCTTACCCGGTCCAGGTTTTTGTATTCAAAATCGTGTGCGAATAAATTAAAGGCCAGATAAACTTTTTTCCCGGCCGCATGTGCCAGCTCAATCCCTGTTTTTACCTCTTCAGTGGTAATTTTTGCACGTGCGCGCATTGAAAATCCGGGCAAGCCCGCATAAATTGCGTCTGCCCCATATAGAATGGCTGTTTTAAATGCGTCCAGTGTTCCGGCCGGTGCTAATAGTTCAGGTAATCTTATCATGTTTGATATAATTTACCGCCAATGATTCAAATGCAAGTAATTTATGAATTTTTACACTTGATATTTTGTTTCAGGCAATGTATAGTATGGCTCGTCGCCGGTTTAGCTCAGCTGGTAGAGCATCTGATTTGTAATCAGAGGGTCGTTGGTTCAAGTCCGACAACCGGCACCAGAATTTCCGCGGGTTCCCCGCGGTTTTTTCTTTATGTGCGAACCGATAATTCTGGTGTATGTAGCTAATATGTAGATAAATATTGTATTCAATTGATTTTTTTGTGCGTTTGTGATATAATAAACACTAAGAACACAGGCGACATATGTCGCCGTTTTTTATTCCCTGCCACGTGCAGGGATTTTTTGTTTAAAGGAGGGATTTATGTCATCAAAAAGCGCAAACCTGCACCGGGCGCGTGCGGCCAAAAATGATGAGTTTTATACGCAATATGCGGATGTAAAGAAAGAATGCGACAATTACCTGTCGCATTTTTTTAATAAGGTAATCTATTGCAACTGTGATACGGCTGACAGCGCGTTTGTTAAATACTTTACCGAATTAAAGGCCGCCGGCAAAATACGCGACGTGTGGTTCAGCGGAGGAATCGGCGGGGATGACTTTCGGTGTGCGGCGTCAATCGAGAGACTAAAAGCGGCGGATATAGTTGTAACTAATCCGCCGTTTTCATTATTTCGGGAATTCATAGATTTGCTGGTACAATATAACAAAAAGTTTTTGATTATCGGAAACAAAAATATAGTAGCAAATAAGAAATTTTTTTATCTTATTTATTGTAATAAGCTTTGGCTTGGTTTTAAGCCATTAGGACAAGATTTTTTGTTTGACGTCCCAAACCCAGAAAATTTGCTCTATACTCGCCAAAAAGGATACTCATATAAAATAGTTAACAGTACAATAAAAGCAAGAGTAGCTGCCACTTGGTTCACAAATCTGGAGCACACAAATCATAATTTTTTGAATTTGTCCAAGAGTTATAAAGGTAATGAGCATAAATACCATAAATATGATAATTGTGATGCTATAAATATAGATAAAGTATCAGATATCCCATTCGATTATTATGGAGCAATGGGGGTGCCAATTACATTTGTTGGTAAATATAATCCGAAACAATTCGAGATTTTAGGACGCGACAAAGATTTTACTATAGATGGGAAAGGTGTTTCTATAAATGGGAAAAATTTATACACCAGAATATTAATCCGTAAAAAACTTGCATAAAGTATATGAATATGACTACAATCATATTCAAATGGTTAAGAAAATAATTACTTTTTTGGCTGTCATTTTATTCCCACTGTGTGGATTTGCATTTGAGTTAAAAGATTTGGCGGATTACCAAGGAATAGCTGTAAAAGTTTTTGTTGAAAGTGATTCTTTATATAAAACAAATAATAGCAAAAGCGTGGAAGTACAAGGTACGAAAGAATTAGTGCGAGTGTTGGGCAATGATAAAGTATATTATAATACAGAATTTGTTTATATTTCAGATTCAAAAATAGAGTTACAGGGACAAACTACATGGTATTTTTATAATCCTAAATCTTTAAAAGGCGCTAAAAAATACAAATTATATTATCGCAAGAATGACGTAACATGGGCGGGTAAACCTAATGATACGTTGGTAATCGCAAAGAAATCTGACAACAATATGTTGTTTCTAATTATAAAAAATAACAGCCCGGCCGAGAAAGAGCTCTATAACATTCTGGGCATGACGACGCCGGAGAAAAAACAACAGACATCATGGTGGAAACGCTTGTGGTCAACGCATGATGCGCAAACAGACGATTATGAAATTGATTCTGCCACATTGCCGATGCCGAAAATACCCGAAAAATCATGGGCGCGTATATATTTTACGCCGGGACCGGAATGTGAAAACAATATTGTTGCCAG
>JAIDLK010000017.1 GCA_029051085.1 Alphaproteobacteria bacterium
TTGCCGGATTCAGAATAACCTATCTTCCCGCGAAGATAGTCTATCATCTTCGTGGTATTTGAAACTGGTTTGCCTGTGGTGGACGTTAATTCTGTCTCAATATATTCTCCGACACTGCCTTCGTTATACCACGCATTTTTGTCGTTATAATCCCACACGCTATACAATGTATTGGATTTTGCGGCATTGCCCTGGTAATTGCCGCCGGATACACCGGGTGTGCTGCCGACAACAACTTCGCCGTTAACAATCCATTTTCCGGTCGGGTCAAGACAGTTTTCATAATCGCTGCCGCATACATATTCATCCTGCATACATGTATCCAGAGCATTTATGCAGCCGCGCAGGTCATATGCGTTTTTCTGTTGAGCGACCATCAAACGTGCTTTTTGCAGTACGCTTTTTGCATTGCGTACAGTCGAAGACATTTGGCTGTTCGTTTCTGTTAGGCTGCGCTCGTACAGAATACACTGCTTATCAATCTCCAAATCATACGCATTTGTTATCAGCGATACGTCAACACCCTGGGCGGCACAGGTATTCAGCACCGATGCCTTGCATCGCGCCGTTGCCGTTTTATACAGCTGTTCGCCACGCTGATTACTGATACTGGATGTATTTGTTGTATTGCCGAACATAGACGACAGGTCAAAGCCCGTGCTGGAAATTGTAAAGTCAAGCAAGCCGGACAAATCCAAGCTAAGGCCTGTATCTGTTGTGCTTGCGCTGCCGCTTTTTACATCTACAATCATGCCCTTGATTTTGTCCAAATCATTCTTCAGCTGCGTATTATCAGATGTATTCTGCATCTTTAATTCAGCCTCTGTCTGCGTGAACAGGGTTTCGATTTCATCACTGCTCAGCCCGATATACTGAATCTTTTGTGCAACATCCTGTAATTCTTCTGTTACTTTTTCAAGCGCGGCTTCTGTCGAGGCATAATTTTTCAAATTTGCACTGCAGCTGCATCGACCTTGATTGTCGTCCAATACATTACAGAAATTATCCATGCACTGTGTATATTGAGCCTTGCAGAAATCCGTGATTTGGGCCAGTTCGTCCATGTCGGCTGTTGTGGTTGCGACACTGGTGGTCTCACTGGTTGCTGTGGTGGTGCCCGCCATGCGGATGGTGGGGGCGCGATTTGTTACGCCGGTTGTCCGTACGCCAACACGCCCTGTATACAGCGGCTGATTAACGGTATCCGTTTGGACAATTGATGAATTTGTTGCAGCGCGTGCAGATGTGGCGCCAGTTGTTGTACGACGTGGCGTTACAGTTGCCGTAGATGTCGTCGGTGTCGCGGTTGTCGCGGCGCGTGATACTGTGGCGCGTGCGGTGGCCGCGCGTGACGCCGTGGATGTTGTCGTACGTGCAGTTGCAGCATTTCTGGTGGATGTTCCGCGTGCGGTGACGGTGCGTGTCGGCGCAACCGATTGCGCGCCCGATGCGGCAACCGCGCGCGATGCGCCGGATGTTGTGGCGCGCCCCGTTGTGGTGCGACCGGTTGCCTTGGTCGGTGTCGTCTGTTTTACCACCGGCTGCGCAACCACTTCTTCTTCGGCGGCAACATCATCTTCAACGACATCAAAGTCCATGTCGGAATATTCTATTGCGTCGTCGTAATAAATTGGTGCAACCTCGGCAAATGCTGGTAAAACAAGCAATCCACTAAGCACGACAATCAGTCTTTTCATGCGAAATCTTCCCTTCTATTATGTATTATTTTATCACAAGGGCAGATATCATGCAAACGAAAAAAGCGGATTTGGCTTGTAAATTATAGTGATTGCAATTATAATCACGACCAAAAGGATTTGGAGTTGGGGTTATTAAAAAAAGTTTCAATGTTTGTTCTGGCATTGCCCTTGGTGGGGTGCACAACGGTGCCTACATCAACACATGACAGCCGCCTGGCCGGGTATGAGCCGAAAATCACCGCCGCCGATTTTGATTATAACCCGATGGAGACACCAATCGCGCGCTGCTATGCGGACGAACTGACGGCTCAAAGTGGGATAAGTGGCGCAACATTGATAGAGGACGGGCTGTCCGCGTTTGTGATACGTGCGGCATTTGCGCGTATGGCGACCAAGACCATTGACCTGCAAACATATATTTACAGTAATGATTTTTCATCCAAGGTATTGATAGGCGAGCTGATGCAGGCGGCCGACCGTGGTGTAAAGGTGCGTATTTTATTGGACGATTACGGCACAAAATCTGATATTGTTGATGTTATGGTTTTAAATCAGCACCCCAATATTGAGGTCAAGGTTTTCAATACTGTATCAAACCGGGCGCGTTTTTTATATTATCCTCAATTTTTAATGGATTTTAACCGCCTGAACTCGCGTATGCATAATAAACTGTTTATTGTTGACAATGTTGCATATATTACCGGTGGGCGCAACGTGGGCAGTAATTATTTCTATCCTGAAACCGCGTCAAACTTTTCTGATACGGATGTTCTGTTTCTTGGTGATATGACTCGTTATGCCACACGCAGTTTTAACGAATATTGGGAACATCATTTATCAATTCCGGCATCTGTATTTCCCAAGGCCAAGTCAAAAAAAGCAATGCGGCGATTGGAAAACGGATTTGCAGAGTATACGGAAAAAAGTGGGGCGTCCGTCAAGGATTATAATTCGATAATAAATCTGGCGATGCGCGAATTTGAATCTAAAAAGTTTGATTTTTCCTGGGGGCGTGGCAAGTTCTTGGCCGACCCGCCAGAGAAGGTTGAGATGACAATGCGGGAAAAAGAAACTTATCGGGGTGACATAATCTCGGAACTGCAGCGTTTGTGGGATCAGACCCGCCGCGAGGTTTATTTGTCCGCCGCATACTTTGTTCCGGGCCAGGGTGGGCTGGAACATATGTTGCGCGAAGAAAATGCCGGTGTCCATCTGACGATTGTTACAAATTCGTTGGCCTCTACCAATGCGCCGACGGTGTATGCAAAATGGGAAAAATACCGCAAGCAGCTAATTGAATCCGGTGCGGATGTATATGAGTTTATGCTAAGTGCGGAAAATTTGCGTGGTAAAGAACATGACCGCGAGCGTAAGCAGTCAAGTTTTTCTGTCTTGCACAGCAAAACAATTGTTTTTGATGATGATATTTCATGGATTGGCAGTTTTAATTTGGACCCGCGCAGTGCGTATTTTAATACTGAAAATGTTGCAATTTTTGAAAGTCGTGAATTTGCAAAAAAATTGCGTGACATGATAATTAGTGACACTGTTACATCTTGGCGTGTTACGTTGCATGACGGAGACCCGCGTTGGACCGGTTGGCGTACGGGTGAAAGTGTGCCGAAAACATATCGGCGCAGTCCCGATACCACCATATTCCGCAGAATATGGAAGAATATATGCGGTCTGGTTCCTGAAAAATTTGTGTAAAAAAATGCGCCAATGCGGCGCGTTTTTTATTTTGCGAAATAATCCGGCAGCTTTGGCGGGTTTTTCTCGTATATTTTAAGTGTTCCGGCATCCAGCGCACGTGCATAATAGTCAATCTTAAAATCAATTATTTTAAGTGTCTTTTTTATTTCCGCCATTTGCTTTTTTACGGCGTTTTTACGCTCTATGAACATATTGTGTCGCTGTTGTATTGTTTTGTCACCCAATGCGCACCAGTCGATGAATATTTTGATGTCGGCCAGTGACATTCCGGTTTGTTTCAGGCACTCAATCATCCCAAGGCGTGTTATGTCGGCCGGACCATAATCACGTACGCCGCCGGCACGTTTTGCGACATCGGGCATCAGGCCCGCTTTCTCATAAAAACGCAATGTATGCTCGGTTAGCCCCGTCTTTTTTGCCACTTCGCCAATTTTCATAAAAAACCTCTTGCGCTAGAGTTAAGTCTAGGGTTTATACTGGAATAAATAAAAGGAGAAGTCAATATGAAAACGATGTTTTTTATCGGCGCCGCGGCGGCGATAATGGCGGCGGTCGGCTTTGGCGTATACACATATTCGCGTCCGCGCACGCCGGTCGTATATTTTACACGTGATATATCACCCCAAGGGCTGATGCGGGCATACCGTGCATCAGGCTGGCGTCCTGTAAATGGGCCTGTGGGCGTAAAGATGTCAACCGGCGAGCCGCCCGCCAGCAATTATCTGCGTCCTGAGTTAATTGGCGATTTAATACGTGATGTGGATGGAACAATTGTTGAATGTAACACCGCATATGACGGGCGTCGTGCAAAAAGTGCCGAACACTGGAAGGTAATCCGCGAACATGGATTTCTGGACGTGGCTCCGGTTGATATTCAGGATGAAGACGGTTCTATGACTTTGCCTGTGCCGAATCCGATTAGAATTTCGGAAAATTATGTGGGGACACATTTTGCTAATTATCCGTCATACATAATTTTATCACATTTCAAGGGTCATGCGATGGCCGGATATGGGGGTGCACTGAAAAATATTTCAATAGGATTTGCCAGCCGCATGGGAAAATCCTGGATACATTCAGGTGGCACCAGCAGGGATAATCCATGGGGCGGTCAACAGGATGCATTCTTGGATTCAATGGCGGATGCGTCCGCGGCGGTGATTGACTATGTTGAGGCCGATAATATGTTGTACATCAATGTGCTTAATCGAATAAGTATCGACTGTGATTGTAATGGTAATCCGGCAGAGCCTGATATTCATGATATCGGAATTCTGGTCTCGGCCGACCCGGTTGCGATTGACCAGGCCGGCATTGATATGATTACGGCGGCCCCAAATAATGCGGCGCTGTTAAACAGAATTGCACAGCGCAATGGGCTGCGCACTATTGAGGCGGCCGAGAAGCATAATCTGGGCAGTCGTAAATACAAATTGGTGGATTTGGATAAATAAACAAAAAGGAGAGAGAAATGAAAAAAGCAATATTTGCTGCAATGGGCCTGTTGGCCGGGGTGGCGTCGGCTGATGCCAAAACATTGGTTGCGTATTATTCGCGCAGCGGTAATACGGGGACGGTTGCAGAAATAATAAAGAATGCCACCGGTGCGGACATATTCGAGATTACAACATTGGACGCAAATCATTATCCGGCTGAATATCGGCCAGCGACCGAGGTTGCCAAGGCGGAAATAGAAAACGGTGAATATCCTGCAATTGCATCTGTGCCGGATATGACGCAATATGATACGGTATTTGTTGGAACGCCATGTTGGTGGGGAACAATGGCGGGCCCGGTACATACTTTTTTAACAACCGCTGATTTGTCGGGCAAGACGGTTGTGCCGTTTAATACGCACGAAGGCAGCGGTGCCGGAACGGTTCATGCCGATATCGAGAAGCTGACACCGAATTCGGCGCATAAGACCGGCATTGCCATCCGTGGTTCTGTGGCGGCCGATGCTGGCGGTACGGTTGGGAATTGGTTAACCGAAATAGGACTGAACTAAAAAAACGGGGCGGGGCCCCGTTTTTAATTATGTGTCACCAGATGCAAAGCAATACTGATTATAAATAAAAGCGTGATTGCGCCCAATATTATTTTCTGGATTCTGTGTGAATGACCGCCATGACAGTGATTGCACTGACATCTGCAGTCGCGCGCAACCATATACCACGACAGCGCCAGCATCGCGCCTGATATAACGAAAATCCATGGCTCCATATAGTGCGGTATAATACTGAAATGCGCGGCGTCAGGTGCGATTAAGCCCACAACAGACAGGGCAATCGGTAATCCGCAACAAAATATATGTGGCAGCAGCGCGGCGATTAAACTGATTTTTACGGCCTTGTTTTTCATCGACAATCCTTGTTGTCTGGCAATTTTACACAAAAAAAATTGAATAACAATAAGAATGTAAAAAAACATTTGACAATTTTTGATTTTGTGTAAATATGCGTGGCATGAATAAAAGCAAAGATTTTTTACATAGTTCCAGTTGTATCTATCATGATAAAAGCCCTGTTTTCACATTTACCAATGAGAATTTGGCTGCATATGTTTCGCCGAATGTGAGGCTTGGCGGAAAAAATGTCCTTACTGTTGCCGCATCCGGCGACCAAGCGTTCGAAGCGCTGTCTGCGGGTGCGTCATGTGTTGATACATTCGATATAAATTCAAGCCAGCGCTTGATTCTGGAGCTAAAGACAAAAATGATACGCGGTATTGGATATGATAATTTTATGGATTTCTTTTTTTCAAGCCGTAATCGTTTTAATCCGACAATATTAAAGCCTGTGATGGCCGGATTTTCAAGTCGTCTTCAGACATTCTTGCTGGCATGCTACACAAATCTTAGAATAATGCAGGCTTATTCGGCTGATTGTCAGTATTGGGTATCATACATGGCGGACAAAGGCGCCTATGACGCGTTGCGGGATGCACTGCCTGAAAATATAAGTTTTGTTCATACAGATATAAAAGGCCTGTCTGTGAATATCGCAAAAAAGTATGATTTAATCATGCTGTCAAATATATGCGAGTCGATGTATCCCCAAGAGGGCAATGCACTGAATGTTTATAAACAGTTTTATCACGAAGTTCTGGCGCCTTTGACAACAAAGAATTTAAATCCGGGCGGGCGCATATGCTTTGATTATCTGTTCGCAATGCCGAATATTTCTGATGATTATTTTGAGTCATATTGGCTTAGTGCGCTCCGGGCGGTCAAACGCTCTTTGGGTGCGGCATGTCCGCATAAGTTTTCTTTAGGGCGCGTTCCTTCGGCCAGTACGCCGGGGCGCTCTGATTTGGTAATGATAATGCAGCGCGTCCGTTAAACAGACTGGCGTCCCCACCAGGACTCGAACCTGGATTTAATTCTTAGGAGGAACTTGTTCTATCCTGTTGAACTATGGGGACGACGGCTACTATTTTATTCCTCTGATTTTAATATTGCAAGTTGTAATCGCCCCTTGTATAATAGCCCCGAAAAAAAGGAAGGGTACATGGGAAGCAGGCTGATTGGATACGGGTCTTATTTGCCCGAAAAAATCATGACCAATCAAGATTTTGAAAAGATTATGGACACCACGGATGAGTGGATTGTTCAGCGCACCGGTATGCATAAGCGTCATTTTGCCGCAGAAGATGAAACGGTTGTTGATATCGCGACCGCCGCCGCCGCACGCGCATTGGAAAATGCGGGGCTGACAATTGATGACATCGATATGGTTGTCTGTGCCACAACATCGGCTGAGCTGGATTTTCCATCCGTCGGGGTTCAGGTGCTGGGGCGTTTGGGCGCCACACGTGATTTGCCGGCGTTTGATGTTCGTGGTGCGTGCACGGGTTATATTTATGCCTTGCATTGCGCACGGGCATTTTTTGCCGCCGGAATGCATCACCGCATAATGTTAATCGGTGCGGAAAAAATGACGCGTTTCTTGGATTTCAATGATCGCAGCACGGCCGTTCTATTCGGTGACGGTGCCGGTGCCCTTATTTTTGAGCATTCGTCATCCGGATACAGCGGAATTATCGACACGGTTGTAATGGCCGATGGGCGCGAGTTTGATATGCTGCATGGCACGCCTGATCATAAAATCCGCATGAATGGTCCTGAAACATATAAAAAGGCAGTCACGTTGATGCCTGAGGCCGCCAGCTATATAATGGAACATGCGGGTATCACGGCGGATAATGTTGATTGGATAATCCCGCATCAGGCAAATTTGCGTATTATTCAAAGTGGAGCACAAAGATTGGGATTCCCCTTGGAAAAAATTGTTGTGACGGTTGACCGTCATGCGAATACCAGTGGTGCATCCGGTGTATTGGCGTTGTCTTATGCGCTGGATAACGGAATTATAAAGAAAGGTCAGTTAATATTGTATCCCGCATTCGGCAGTGGGCTGACATGGGGTGCGGCATTGATAAGGATATAGAAATGGCAACAGTAACAAGAATTGATTTTGCGAACAGACTGCGTGAACGTTTTGGTTTAACGACCACTGATGCATATAAAATGGTCGACTTGATATTCGACGAGATAGAGCAGTCGCTAATTAACGGTGAAGAGGTTAAGTTTGCAGGCTTTGGCAGCTTTAAAATTCTGCAAAAGGCCGAGCGCGTCGGGCGTAATCCAAAGACCGGCGAGCCGGCGGTGATATCTGCACGTCGTGTTGCGACATTCCGCCCATGTACGGAATTTAGAAAGCGTGTTGCAAAACAATAAATAATAAATCACCCGCCGTTCGGCGGGTGTCTGTTTTATACCAGGTGCGCTTCTTGTAGCAGCTGCTCCAGATAAGTGCCGCTGATTTTTTTCAGGCCCTGTTTTCCCAAAACCTTTAACAGCCATGGCATCTCGATATCACGCAGCGGTTTGCGGTCGTTCAGATAATAAATGCTGCGCAGCAATACGCGAACGTCAAAGCACGAGTCAAATACCTCTGGTACGCCGCGGTCAATTTTTAACAGGGTATATACCGCTTCCATCGCGGTACGTACCGAATATTCGGTGGTAAATACCGTATCGCGCGCCGTCTCGGCATAGTTGCCGATAAAGGCCAGATTAACCGAACCGTCCGGTACAACCTTTGGCCGGTCACCGATTGCACGGGGCATAAAGTATGTTGTAATAAACGGCATATGGCACGGTACGGTATTCGCGGAATTATGCGCTATATCTTCTATCTCTGTCTTTGGTACGCCCATGTGGTACAACAGCTCGGCACATAATTCGGCCCCGGTGCATTCCGTTATTTTCTTTTTTACATAGTTGCCCTTTGTATCCGATAACAGACCATAGGTCCAAACGATAATCTCGTTCTTTTTTTGTTTTCTAAAATGTGGCTGGCGCGAGATGCTAAATCCATACAGCCAGTTCGAGTCTTTTATTGTTACCGGGCCGCTGCTGACGATACTGCCGCTGTGCGGGTTCTTTTTACAGATTTTTTCAATATATGGGACAATGCGGTCATCTTTGAACGTAATGGTTGCAGACATAACCCAGTTTGCCACAGGTATGCTTTCACAGAATTTGTCCGGATTCCCAAACGCCGGGTTTTGGGCTGCGATATTTTTCCATAACTGCCAGCTGCCGCCAATACCCTCCGGTTTCGGGGCGGGTGTATCATTTGTGCCATATGTACTTGATTCCGTTATTGAGCCGTTTGTTACAAATACCAAATCATCCGGCGTTAAATCGATGTTTTTTGTGTGGCCGTGTGATGTCATTTGAATTTGTGTCGCTGTAATTTTACCACGTACGGATTTGGTAATGACATTGGTTACGCGTGTGTCATAATGAAACTTTACGCCGCGTGCATCCAGATAGTTTACCAGCGGTGTTATCAATGATTCATACTGGTTATACTTTGTAAATTTTAATGCCGACATGTCGGCAAGACTGCCTACGTGATGAATAAAGCGCAGGATATAACGACGCATTTCCATTGCCGACGACCAGCGCTCGAACGCAAACATCGTTGCCCAATACAGCCAGAAGTTTGATTCAAAGAATTCTTCGCTGAATACTTCGTTTATCTGCACATCGTTCAAGTCTTCTTCCCGCATCAGTGCCAGGTCGATAAGTTCTTTTATTGCACCCTGGGTCAATGTCAGTTTGCCGTCTGTCGGGGCGCGTTTCCCGCGGCGTTCAATAATGCGTGTATGGGAAAAGCTTGGGTCTGCTTTGTTCAGCCAATAAAATTCATCCAATACCGATACATCCGGGTTTTCCAGTGAGGGGATGGAGCGGAATAAATCCCACAGTGTTTCAAAGTGCGCCTCCATCTCGCGGCCGCCACGAATTATATAACCGCGCTCAGGGTTATATATTCCATCCATGCTGCCGCCGGGCAGGGCAAGTTCTTCGAATATATGAATCTTGTTGCCGCGCATGCGACCGTCGCGAATTAAAAATACCGCCGCCGCCAATCCGGCCAGGCCGCCCCCTATGATATATGCGGATTTTTTTGCCACCCCCTCCGGTGGCAGTGGATTTGCAAATGCTTCGTAATTTCCATTGCTAAGATACATGTTATCTCCTTGTTGTTTTACATATTGAAATATTAAGACGCACAGCTTTTTTTAGTAATAGGAGCGTTTTCGCCGATATTGTGATTTGACAAGAGGCTCTATTTGTTTTTATAATGCGCCCATGAAACGGATAATATTGGTTTTGGCTGCATTGATGGTACTGTCGGGTTGTGGTGTAAAATCCGAACTGTCACGGCCGGGGGATTCTTTTCCGCGAAATTATCCTGTGTACTAGGGCATATGGCGAAATTGGTAGACGCGCTGGATTTAGGTTCCAGTGGAGCAATCCATCAGAGTTCGAGTCTCTGTATGCCCACCATGATAAAAAGTACTTGATTTCCAGTAATTTTTATCCCATAATCCGTGGCAGAATAATAAAAGGCATATAAAATGGCATCTAAGAAAGGCAATAAAGAAGTTGTACAGCTGCGTAACAATGAAACGGGCTACTTCTATATCACAACTAAAAATACTAAGTCGGAAAACACTGCGGGTAAAATGAAGTTCCGCAAATATGATCCGAAACTGCGCAAGCATGTCGTTATGACAGAAGCGAAAGTTTCGCACTAAATTTCCGATGGAAGTATTGTTTTAAGCGCGGTGGACAATGTTCGCCGCGTTTTTTATAAAAAATATTTTTATAAAAAAACGCCGCCGGTATTGCCCGGCGGTGTTCCGAATGCCCCGAAAGGAAGGAAAGGAGAAAAAGAAATGGGCATTCTAAAAAGTGTTTCCAGGGTCCAAGGTCCAGAGGAGAGAGAATGTAGGAGGGAGTCTGAATCCCTGGGCCCTGCGGAGGCTTTCGCGCCCGGTCATTGGTTTTGTTCCTTTGACGAATCGAAATGTAATACATTATTTGCGATTTGTCAAGAGTTTTGTCAAAAATATTTTTAGTATTTATTTTTCGGGTGTTTTTGCCACATTTTCCGCCAAATCCTAGGAAAAGCTACTTGTTGTAAGAACAGGGTATTTTTCATAAAATTTTTATGAATTAGTACTTTGTCCTCAGCCATCATCAGGGGGACGACGCTAATATAACAGGAGATAGAAAATGACACACGAAGATGTTTGGCGCGCAATAGAACGCTTTGCCATGGCTCATAATATGTCTTGTTCGGGTCTGGCAAAATGCAGCGGATTGGATCCGACTACATTTAACAAGAGTAAGCGTTGGTCCAAAGAGGGACAACCACGGTGGCCTTCAACCAACAGTATTTCAAAGATTTTGTCATCAACCGGGTCGAAAATACAGGATTTTACCAAGTATATAGACCAAGAACCGGAACGATAACAAAATATAGGTCTGACACCCCAAGCCGTCATGCAATTGTATGACGGCTTTTTTGATGGACAACAGCGCCTGCATGATTTATCCTAAACAGTATGTTAAAGGGTGTTCGCATATATACCTCAGATGTGCTGTGGCGCCAAATCCTTGGGGATTTTGGGGCGATATTGCTGGATGCGCCAACGGCAACGGATATAAATTTTGATACAATTGATGTTCCTGAAAAAATTACCCCGATACAGCTAAAGGCTTTAATCTTGGGGGCTGTGGATAACAGTGGGATAATAGCGCGTTTGCTGGGGCCCGGGACTACATTGCCGCGCATGCAGGGGCGTGTGGTTGCGCTGTTGTATAAAAGTGGCGGAATGCGTGCGGCGGAAATAAAAGATGCGCTTGGCTATTCGCCAAATGCCGCCACACATACCGTAGATACTGCAATATATCAACTGCGCCGGATGTTTGGGCGTAACTTTATCATAAACGACCACGGGGTATATCGACTTGGCAAATTATAAGCTGTTATTTTTTGGCAAAATCCCCAGTACGCAGACATATGCCCATGAATTGATTGCGCGTCGCGGGGCGGCGGACCATACCGCAATTGTTGCGGCGGCACAAAGTGCGGGCCGTGGGCGTTATCGCCGTACGTGGGTTTCGCACCACGGTAATTTATATGTCAGTTTTATCTTTGATTGTCCGGAACGGGATGCGCGGCTTTCTTATCAGGTTGCGGTTGCCGTCGCAGAAAGCCTGATATCATTTGGGGTTCCTGCACGTATCAAGTGGCCTAATGACATAATGGTTAACGGTAAAAAAATATGTGGTGTATTGATTGAATATTCCGGTGATTTTGTAATTGTTGGAATTGGGGTAAATATCAAATCAAATCCGACTGTCTCTGCCGTCTATAAGACGACGCGTATGGATAAATACTGTAATGTCACCGCGATGGAGGTTTTGTCGGCAATAATGAAAAACCTGGATATATGGATGGGGCGTCAATTTCCAGATGTTCGCACGCGTTGGACAGAATTGGCAATCGGCTTAAACAATATTGTCGAGTATCGCGGCGAGGATGTTGAGTTAATGGGCATTAACGAAAACGGGGCACTTATGTTGCGCCGTGGTACGGAATATATTTTGGGTTACGGTGATGAAATAAAGATTAAATAGAAAATAATGTATTGACTTTTTATGCGATTTATGATAATATGCAAATATAAACAGTAAAGATTTGCCGCACACATGTGCGGATTTTTTTTGTTTATTTATTTCCCGCATTTTATGCGGGGCTTTTTTTTCGCTGCGAAATGGAGGGCATAAATGTATTTAAGTGTAATTACACATCCGGACGAAAAAAATAAAGATAAATATGAAATCGCACGGGCCATTTATGCAGAAACCGGCGCGGTATCTTTGCGTCTGACGGAAGCTATGGCTTCGATGATATCAAATGCTGCCAAAAAATGTGGAAAATCCGAGATAGATATCGTTCGCAACCAGAAAATATTTAGAGCGCGCTATGTCTCATCGTCACGTCATTCCGGATGGTATGTTAACAGCGACTATGAAAAGTTTCAGATGTGTCTGCGTGTAACACAAAAAATGTTGAATGGCACTCTGGGAGATTTGTGCTGTGGCGCAACACGTTTTCATCACGATGACGAGTTGCCGGATTGGGCGACATCTCTTGGATATGTTGCAGATATAGACGGCATCTTGTTTTATCTATAAAGGGACGACTTCACATGATGGATAAAATTATTCGTGGCGGATTCTTGCGAGACAGGCGCACTCACGTAATGTCGGCGGTTGGAATACTGTCTGCAGTTGCCGCCTATATGGTCGGTGACAGTGACATATTCGCCATGCTGCAGGCAATCTTTACAATGGGCGGGATTTATTTCTTGCATAAAACAAATAAAACAAAAGGAAAATGATATGGACAAGATTCCGGAGAAATTTCTGAACAAAGACGGAACCGTTAATACAGAGGCGCTGATAAAATCATATTCGGAACTGGAAAAGAAAATTGGTGCAATGGTATCGGTTCCGACCGATGATGCAGATGAAGATACACGCGCAAAGTTTAATCATGCAATCGGTGTGCCGGCCAGTGCATCCGAATATCCGATATCGGAAATGTTTGATGATGAAACAGTGCGCGAACGTTTTCATGAAATAGGGTTAACGACAAGACAGGTTGAAAAAATTTATAAGATTGCAGAAGAGTTTTTATCACCTGTATTATCAGATTTATTTGGTATGCAAAACGATGCACGTGCGCAATCCGGAATTGAAAAACTTTTTCGGTGGCGAAGAAAAAATGATTGATGCCTTGCGCGCAATCAACGATTTCGGTA
>JAIDLK010000018.1 GCA_029051085.1 Alphaproteobacteria bacterium
ATATCCCCGCCCCCAATGCCACCGACATACCGACACCGCCTGCCCCGCCCATGACATACGAGGTTATTACAACACCGGCCGCATTACGCAGTTTTTTAGACCGCGTAAAATCGGTTATTGCATTTGACACGGAAACAACAGGCTTAAGCCAAACAGACTCAAAATTGGTCGGACTGTCACTGGCCACAGACGGCGTACACGGTGCATATATCCCACTGCGCCACCGCGGCGGCGCAACGGATTTATTTGCCGGGGATGCGCTGGCCCCGAATCAAATGACACCGGCCGAAGTGCGCGAAATACTGTGGCCTATATTTACAAATCCGGATATTGTAAAGGTTGGTCATAATCTGAAATTTGATTTGCACATATTGGCAAACGAAGGCTGGGCTATATCCGAAATAGCCCCGATTGACGACACAATGCTGTTGTCATATGCACTGCACGGAACATTACATCTCCATGGGCTGGACGAATTGGCAATGCGATATCTGGGACATGAAAATATTTCATTTGCCTCATTATTTCCAAAAAATATGCGCGATGCAGAACGCCGATTTGATATGCTGGAAATTACGGCCGCCGCCCCATACGCCGCCGAAGATGCAACCGTATGCTATGCGCTGTATGAAAAAATGTCCCCGGAACTGGATGCACGCCCGGAATTAAAAAAACTATACTATGAATGCGACCTGCCACTGATGCCCATATTGTTAAAGATGGAGCGTGCAGGCGTTCTTGTCAATAAATCACAGCTAAACCAGCTCTCGGGTATATTTCATCACCAGTTGACTTTGCTGGAACAGGAAATATGGAATCTTGCCGGCCACGAGTTTAATATCGCCAGCCCCAAACAACTGGGTGTGGTATTGTTCGATGAACTGGCCCTGCCGGCAAATAAAAAACGCAGCACGGACGCCGAAACATTAAACGACCTGATTGACACACACCCTATTATCGAAAAGATAATGCAATGGCGTTCAATCGCAAAATTGGCCGGAACATACGCAGACGCATTGCCGCGCCAAATTGCCACCGACGGTCGTATTCACACCACATATCTGCAGACCAGCACCAATACGGGCCGCCTGTCATCACGTGACCCGAATCTACAAAACATACCGATAAAAACTCCATTGGGCGAAGAGATAAGAAAATGCTTTGTCGCGCCAAACGGCCGCGTATTGATATCGGCGGATTATTCCCAGATACAGCTGCGCCTGTTGGCTGATGTTGCAAACGTCAAAACATTTAAGGAAACATTTCATTCCGGCGCCGACATTCACGAACAAACCGCCCGAACCATATTCAATATCCCCACCGACCAGCCTGTTGCCAAAGAACTGCGCCGGGCGGCAAAAACAGTAAACTTTTCAATTATTTACGGAATATCTTCGTTTGGCTTGGCGGCCCAGTTGGGGCTGTCACGTGGCGATGCGGGAAAAATAATAAATTCTTATATGGCCGGCCTGCCGGAGATAAAGAACTATATTGAAAAAACAAAGACGTTCGCGGCCGAACATGCATATGTATTAACCCCATGGGGGCGGCGCATAGAGATACCGGAGGCAAAAAATCCGCGCATGCGCGCATATGCAATGCGTGCAGCGGTAAACGCTCCAATCCAAGGATTCGAAGCGGACTTAATGCGCCGCGCAATGGTCCTGATTGACCGGCGCCTGATGCAGCCCAATCAAGATAAAATCCGCATGATTATGCAGGTGCACGACGAAATGATTTTCGAGTGTGATGAAAATATTGCCGAAGAATTTGCGAAAAAGATTCAACATGAAATGGAAAACGCGGCCCGATTATCAGTCCCGCTGTGCGCGGAATATATAATCGGAACCGAATGGGGCAAATAATGACCAAGGGCCGTATAAAAATGCGGCCCTTTTATTCTTGTATTTAACATCACCCTATTTTATAATTCATACCGGATTCACAGGGATGTGGGTTCGGGACTTCAAAATCCCATAAATCAACGGTGCGATACGTTCGCATTGATATCCGATACACAAAGCATACCGTCACAGGCCCATTCTGTGCATACGGTTGCTTTATCCCGACTAAACAGGTCGGGAAGCCGCGGCTATAAGGCAACGCCGAAATTCCGCGGGGTCATTTTGATTTATGATTTTTGAACTTCCCGACCGCCAAAAATTTGGTGGTTTTTTGTTTAACACAAACAAGGGATATAAAATCATGAAAAAACGTCTGATTATAATTGCCTCCGCAGTAATATGCACCTGCGCAAACGCCGCTGAAATAAATCACATAAGCGAATGCCTTGGTGGCACATGCCCGTCAAACGGCCATATCCGTGATGGCGTGGTATATGGTCACTGTACATCTTCTTGGTGCGATTGCGCCACTGCAACCGTCACATACAGTCTGCAATGCAAGTGCAGTAGCGACGATGACTGTAACACAGGTTATGGATGCAATAACGGGTTATGCACAAAATGTAAAACCTGTGCCAATTGTACCAGCGACACTTCATACTCTTCAGCCGGCACCGGATATGAGCGACGCGCACTAAAAACTTGCGCCTGTCTGACCGGGGAATGCAAGACAAGCTATTCATACCGCTGTGCGGTGGGTTATTACGGCACATCAACAAACGGCACCAGCGGATGTACGCGCTGTCCATCATCCGGCGGCACATATGGCACAACCGCCAGTGCCGGCTCCCAGGATATCACCGCATGTTATCTGCCGGCCGGCACCCCAATGAGCGATGGAACCGGAACATTTTCATGCTCCGACAAAAGCGATTATAAGAAATAGACAAAAAAATCCGCCATACGGCGGATTTTTTAACGATTGGTCAGCTGCAGCTCTATTCTGCGATTTTTCTGCAGCGCCTCTGCACTGTTGCCCAGTTCCGCCGGCTGCATATCCCCGAATCCACTGGGGACCAAGCGACGCTTTGACACACCATAAGATGCCAATGCGTCCGCAACGGCCGTTGCACGGCGCAACGACAACTGCATATTATTGCTGTATCCGCGTGTCCCCGGCACAACCGGCTTTTTATCGGTATGGCCGTCAACACGTATAATCCAGTTCACATCGGATGGAATCTTGCTCTCTAAATCCTTTATAACATTTGCAATCAGGCGCAGCTGATTTTTGCCCTCCGGCGACAATGTATACGAACCACTGGGGAACAAAATGTCACTGGATACGATAAAACGATCACCATCGGGCTGAACAGTTGTACGGTCGCCAAGTGCAATTTTTATAGCCTTGTAAAACTCTGACTGATATGCCTGCATGCTGTTTAATTCCGCCACCTTGTCCGCCAAAGCCTTATTCAAACGCGAAGACATTTCAACATACTGAATTTCCTGGTTGCGAGCTTTTTCCTCGGCTGCGTCCAACGCCGCCTGCAGACTGGCCAACTGCTCCGATAACTCTGCACGCTGTACCTGCATCTGCTCCTGCAGTTCTTTACGCTCCTGTTCCAGTTTTGCCGCCGCCTCTTTATCAAGCGTCGCCTGGTTTAACTGGGTGGTTAAGCTGTCCACCACGGCCTGCATATCACGCCCCTGGGCCTGTAATTCCGTTACCTTGGCCTCATAGGCGGTTACCAAATCCTCGACACTCATATCCATCTGTGTTAATTCATCGGTAAGCTCTGCATTGCTGCTTTCCAGATTTTCCAATTCCGCACGAGCCAATATCAACAGACGTTTCGCCTCTTGCTCGTCCGCGGTCATCTGTTGAATTTTTTCCAACTGCTCCGCATTGGCCTGTTTCAGCTCCGCTACGGTCTTTACGCCGCTGCGCTTGTTAAATACACTGGTTGTGGTCCACAAAAATACAAATACAATCAGCA
Organism: Alphaproteobacteria bacterium; assembly: GCA_029051085.1. Taxonomy (GTDB): domain Bacteria; phylum Pseudomonadota; class Alphaproteobacteria; order Rs-D84; family Rs-D84; genus Enterousia. The sequence continues at coordinate 3,845 of JAIDLK010000018.1, forward strand.
GAAAAATCAAGATGATAACCAGATTGGAAAACAGGTCTACAAACCCCGGCCAAGTATTTGTTCTGTCACGAAAGCGAATGTTCAGCATTTTTCTCTCCCCCCATTCGTATTATTCACCAAGTTCTTCGGATGCCGGCACACGCGCACGCGATGCCAGATAATCTTCCAACTCATTAAATATGGTATTCTGGGCCATTTGCATCTGAAGTGCCAAAAAGCCGACAGTCAGACTGCCCGCCAGGCCCATCAGAGAACTGGTAAACGCCGTTGCCATTCCGGCCATCGGCTGGGCCAGCCCCGCCTGCATAGCGGTTAAAACCGCTTCATCCTCAAAATTTAGGCCGCCGATTAACTCTGCAAAACCGCCAACAGTCATTATCAGCCCCCAGAAAGTCCCCAGCAATCCCAAAAACACCAATGTATTTGTGATATAGCGAACCGATTCGCGTGAATCCTCCATTCGCATCATAATCATGTCCAGCATCGCCCCCATTGTCGCCACCGGCACGCGCCCCCCACGTCTCAAAATCATGGCAACCGGTCGTAACAGACGCGGCGGCAGTGCGGCATTCTTGTTCCCGCGATAATATTCACGCGCCCAGCGATATTCCGGCAACAGGCGGAACATATGCACAAAACACAACCCTACCCCGAACAAAGTCACCCCGATAATAACCCCGTTCAGCCATATGTTTGACGTGGCGATTTGCATGAACGAACGCCAACATAAAATCACCCCAACCGCCAACAATGCGGTAAACAGTGCCATTCTGTTTAAAATTCTATGAAAACGACTCGTCATATAATCTCTCTTATATGCAAATCATAGTAAAATTCCAATAACCCGGTCAATATAAATTATTGAGAGAACTTTCCCTTAATCTTTAAATTTATAAGAAAACTACAGGCTGTATAAAAGCCTTGTTGACCCGTTGGCAAGTCCTGGCCGCGCCACGGAATACCACCTAAATCCGCATTCTTAAACAAATTCCGGCATCGCAGTCCCTGGGCATTATCCGGTGCATAGACGTATCCATCCAGGGCAAATTTTTTCAACTTTTCCTGATATTTCGACGCACTGGCTGCTATTACAGAATCATTTACACCACCACCTGACGCAACCGCCTTGACAAAGATGCAATATGCACGCTGATAAAGACTTGAATTATGCACCTCCGAGTCTATAACAAATTTTCCGATTACACCGTTTTGGTTATAAGCTTCGCAAATATTGACAACTTTTTGCATTTTTTGACGCATTTGCGCCTCAGTCAGAGGTTCGACATTATCAACGCCCGCGATACTTTTTGCCGTATTATCAGAGGCAACCTGCGACATATCCGTGGCCTCACCATCCGGCGCAACCATATCATCTGTACTTACTGGCACAATATCAGGGCTCACAGGTTCTGATGTTTCAGCCGTTTTAACCTGCACATTCTCAGGCGCTGGCGTCACGGGCGTCACCCCGGTATCCTGTGCCGCACTAGTGGCCTTCTTATCATAATCAGCGATGATTTTATCCGCCTGATTTTTATTCTTTTCACCGCTGTTGATAGCCAAGTTACCAACCAAGCCGCCAACCGCACCTATGCCCGCTGTTATCGCACCGGTTTTTACTTTGGACGCAGTCGACGCTTTTTGCTCCGCCCATGCCTTTGCGTC
>JAIDLK010000019.1 GCA_029051085.1 Alphaproteobacteria bacterium
CCCGCATCAGATGTTTTTCCGCGGATAAGTGATGCGGCAAAAAGCCGGGGTATTGGTCGCTTAGTATTTAAATGGAAAAAGGAGAAAATAATGAAAAAACTGTTTGTTTTGCCGATGGTGTGCGGCGCGTTGCTGGCGGGTTGCGGGAACAAAGACAATTCTGTTGATATCCTGGGCCAGAAGTGTGAAAAAATCGCGACGGGTGAACGTGGTGATTTCTTGGTAAAGTGCCCGGTTATTCCGGAACTGGATGCGGTTCGCAATGCTGAAAAAAATGCCATGTTCCTGTCTGTTGTGCCGACCGCGGAAGTGATTGCCGATGTTGAAAATGTATATATTGATGTTGTTCCGGCCGGTACAGTCGAAGGTATTGAGGCGGTATGTTATCGTTTCTTGGGTGTAAATCCGAATGTTGATGGTGAAACGCTGTACGCGGTTGAGGTTTGCGAACAGTAATCTCCGTCGTGAAAGTGTAAGGAAAAGCCGTCTGCTAGGCGGCTTTTTCATATGGGGAAAACAAAGCCGGCCCAAAATGGCCGGCCTGTGCGTCTTCTCAACTCCGAACAATATTATTACAGAAATTATTTGAAATTTCTAATGTTTTTTGCATGTCATGACCGAAAAGGTTCCTGTGTGTCCAAATATGGTGCAGATGGTATAATATAAAACATACCAAAGGTGCAAAAGATGAAAAAAATATTAAAATTCCTGGCTGCGATGATTCTGGCGTTTTTGCCCGGTTTTATCGGTGTGTTATTTACCCCAAGCGGTGCGTCCGATGCTTGGTATAATGCTCTTAACAAATCTGTTTTAACGCCGGACGGGTGGGTGTTTGGGGCGGCGTGGGCCGTGTTGTATGCGATGCTGGGGGTGGCGCTGTTTTTGATTATGAATACTGCACGCGGCGCGTCCGGTAAAACACGCTCCTATGTATTGTTTGGGGTTCAGATGATATTAAACGCGTTGTGGACTTATTTGTTCTTTGGAATACATATGACAGGATTGGCGTTTGCGGTAATTATTGCTTTGATTGTAATTTCTGTATGGATGATGCGCTCATTCCATGCTATTAACCGAGGGGCCGCCTATCTTGTAATCCCATATCTTTTATGGTTGTTGTTTGCGGCGTATCTAAATGGTGCAATCTTGTATCTGAATTAGCTAGATTCTAAGAATTTTGAATTTTGCATCCCCGATATTTAAATATTTCAGGCCCAGCTCCTGGATATAATCGGGGCTGTAATCCTGAATTAGCTCAATATGACGTGACAGGGTTGCCATTGTCTGCTGTTCCGCCGCCAGCTGTTGCTGTTCCGCGTTCAGGCGCCATATGTTCATGATAAATTTTTGAACATTAACCTCGCCCCAGAATATGCGTACAAACATAAATGCCGCAAATATGGCAAACAGGATTCCAATCTTGCCGCGTATACTGCCGGACCATGCGCGGCCCAGAAAGCCAAATAAATTTTTGATTTTTTCCCACATGTTTGTCATTATATCACAAATGTTTGATGATAAGCAAATTTTTGCAGCACCTTTGGCCGGCGTTACAGACCGACCTTTTCGGCGCATTGTACGTGAGTTTGCGCCCAATGCACCGATTGTAACAGAAATGATTTCATGTCATTCTTTGGTTGGCGGGCATAAAAATTGTCTGCGTAATTTTGACAGATATGATGACGAGGGGGCTGTCGGGGCACAAATTTTTGGTGCAGATGTTGCGCTTATGGCTGATGCGGCCCGCATATTACAGGATGCCGGGGCAAAGTGGATTGATATAAATATGGGCTGTCCCGTACCAAAGGTTGCGACGCGCGCCGGGGCGGGGGCTTTTTTGATGCGCGACCATCGTTTGGCCGGAAAAATTATGGATGCGGTTGTGCGCGCGGTTCAGATTCCCGTCTCGGTAAAGACGCGGCTGGGGTGGGATGATTCGCACAAGGATTGGCGTGATTTAATTGGGATTGCGGCGGATTGCGGGGTACGATTTGCCGCGTTGCACGGGCGTACGCGGGCACAATTGTATCTGGGGCCGGCCGATTGGCCGGATGTTCATGGATGTCCTATACCGGTTATTGCAAACGGTGATGTTAAATGTGTGGCTGATTTGTCGCGTGCGAATGATTTGGGGTATTGTGGTGTTATGGTCGGGCGCGCGATGCTGGGGCGGCCATGGGTTATAGGCCAGTTGGCATCCGGTATGGATGCCCCGAGAGATGTTGGGGCGGTTGTTCGCCGGCATCTGGAATACTCTTTGGAATACTATGGCGAGCGAACCGCGATTCCGATGTTTCGCAAGCATGCCGCATGGTACAGTTCCGGTATGCCGAATTCTGCGGAATTTCGCATTCGTGTAAACGGGATTTCTGATGCGGATGAACTGCGACATGCAATTGATGAATTTTGGGGTTGCGATTTTGCGGCATAGATTCTATGATTGAAGACAACAGCAGGGGATATATAGATATGAATGATAATATTATCAATGAAACAGAAGTGCACAATGTTGAAATGACGGCTGGTGAAATGCTGCGTAATGCCCGTACGACGGGGCGTCGCAAGCGCGAAATACCAACAATTGCAAAGCAGCTGTGTATTCGTGAAGAGTTTTTGCAGGCATTGGAGGACGGTGATTATTCCGTAATTCCGGAGCCTGTGTATATTCTGGGTTTTGCGCGGAATTATGCCATGGAGTTGGGGTTGAATCCAGATGAGGTTGTTGCTAAGATTAAGCGTGAAATGGGTTTGGTGTCGGATTGTGCGCCCGAAGGTGACACGGCAGAGGGTGTGTCTTGTGTCGTACCCGGTGCTGCGGCCGGGATTGTTAACCGTGCGCTTGGCTTTGTGCGGCGTAAATGGAAATGGTTCGCAGGTGGCGCAGTGTTAATTGCGGCATTGATTATAGGGATTGTTATGTTGTCTGTATCTTTGAAAAAAGATGCTACAGATGTTGAGCCGACCGTTGTCGCCATAGAACCGACTCCTGTCGCAACAGAGCCGGCATATGCCAAGACTGTGCGCGAGCGTTTTGGAACAGAAAATCGTGAAAAGTCGAATGTTGTTTTACAGGCTGTTCAAGACGGCTGGGTAAAGATTGAAGATGCGCGTGGAAATACCGTCTTTAGTCGGGTTTTGGTCTCCGGTGATGTTTATTATGTACCGGAGGGTAACGGATACAAGGCTATATTTGGCAATGCTGGCGGGATTGATATATGGGCCAACGGCGTGTTAATGGAAAAGGCGGGGCCGGCCCATACGCGTAAGTCCGGGATTTCGTTAAGTCCTGAGAATTTAAAGCCTGCGGCGCCGACGGCCGCCGATGCGGAATAAAAAACACCCGCCTTTTGGCGGGTTTTTAATTTGTATAATAACAATTTCTGGTATATGTACCGGAACCGGTGCTGTCACTAAATGTTGTGCCCGATGGTATATAACATGATGTTATGGCTGTGCTGCCTGCGGCGGCGGTTGTGCCATACGTTCCACCGGATGACGGACAACGCGTGCATCCCGTTGTTCCATTCGTTGAGGTGCCGTAATAGCCCTTGGCACAGCGATATTTTCTGCCGGTGTCGCAGTTCGCGCCACATGTGACACTGTATTCGTAGCCTGTGTTTCCGGCTGTCCATTCTGTATCTGTGCAACCATTTTCGCATATGCAGTCGGTGTATGTAACATTTGTGCAAGGGCTGGTGACTTTGTATGTTTCTAGCTTTCTGGTGCCGGAACATTTTGTGCAGGAGTTTGTTTGTACCGGTATGTTGACTCCATTAAGGTAGTAGCACGTACTGCTGTGGCCTGATGTGCAATATGATAGATTGCCATATGTTGTTGTGCTTGTTGTACATAGTGTGGATGTGGGACACGGGCCCTCGGCGCTTGCCAGTGTTGGCAATATAAGCTGTATGGCTATTATAACCGTTTTAATTTTCATTTGTTCAATCTCCTGTTGTTTTTCGAAATGAAAAACCACCAATCATTTGGTGGTCAGGAGGTTGACTACAATCTTACGAATTGTGTGCTTATTCAATATATTCGCAGCCCTCCTGACCCGATGGGTTCAGGAGTTAGTTTTTCGTCTTAATAGTAAAAACGGCGCATCTGCGCGCCATAGGTACTTATTCCGACGCGTAAGCAGAGGTAGTCACACCCCATCACCGGAACGCCCGGCGACAGTTCAAGTATATATCAGGTAATAGCAGCTGTAAAGGATAAAAAGATATTCGGCAAGGGCGGATAAGAAAAATTGCCCTTTCTCTTGAATTTTTCAATATTTCCGCTATATTTTAATGTACTATGGCTGGAACAATAAAAATTCGCGGTGCCCGCGAAAACAATCTTAAAAATATTGACTTGGACTTACCAAAAAACAAATTGGTGGTCTTTACCGGTGTTTCCGGCTCGGGCAAGTCGTCTCTGGCCTTTAATACCATTTATGCAGAGGGCCAGCGCAGATATGTTGAATCACTGTCCTCGTATGCGCGTCAGTTTTTGGATATGCAAAAAAAGCCCGATGTTGATTTGATAGAGGGGCTGGCGCCGGCTATTTCAATTGAGCAGAAAACAACTTCGAAAAATCCGCGTTCCACGGTTGGTACGGTGACTGAAATTTACGATTATCTGCGTCTGTTATGGGCGCGTATCGGTGTGCCGCACTCGCCGGTTACCGGATTGCCGATTAAGTCGCAGTCCATATCGGAAATGGTTGACTGGACCATGAAGATGCCGGCCGGGACAAAGATTTTTGTCATGGCGCCGTTGGTACGTGACCGCAAGGGGGAATATCGCAAAGAAATTGCCTTTTTGATAAAGCAGGGCTATCAGCGTGCAATTATAGACGGTGAGCTATGTGACTTGTCCGCGGTGGGGCCGCTGGATAAAAATAAAAAACATAATATTTTTGTAATTGTTGACCGTTTGGTTTTGCCGTCGGCGGATACGGCAGACGTTGATGAATTTCGCTCCAGACTATATTCTTCGTTCGAAGGGGCGCTGCGTCTGGTGCCGGGGTCTGTTTTGGTGCGTCGCCTTGATACGAATGAAGATGTTTTATATTCTCAAAATTATGCCTGTCCGGTCAGTGGCTTTACAGTACCAAAGATAGAACCGCGCCTGTTTTCGTATAATGCGCCCGTTGGGGCCTGGCCTACATGTGACGGTTTGGGGGTTCAGCTGAA
>JAIDLK010000002.1 GCA_029051085.1 Alphaproteobacteria bacterium
CATTTCCGCATGCCGTTTTATCAATTGCCGAGCGACCCGAACAGGCCCGCGCGGAACGCAGAGCCGTCCCGGACGTTGTTACCGCAGCCGCCCGCGCAGTGCGACCTGCAACCGGCAACCGAGGAGCTGGCGAACTGGAACACCCAACGCGAACGTGCGGGATGTGCCAGCTGACACCAGCAATATCTTCCTGTTCTTTCACCGCCTGTGGCAATTTCACCGTTTGAGTCACGCAATTCTTCAACCGCGGTATTCGCTGTCCCGCTGGTATCAACACAGGTGGCGATTCCCCAAACCGTGCCGTACGAGAATGTTGCAGACCATTCAAACAAATCCGAATTAGACGAGTGGCTGGTCCCGCCAATCACGGGGTCCAGAACAATTGCCAATGTATCGTCTGTCGCACACATCGTGGTTGCGCCGGCCGACGCGCAGAACATTGCAATTAAACCGCTGATTATTAACTTTTTCATATCCCATACCCCCATTTTTATTACCAAATCGCCAGATATACACCATTCGAGCGAAAGTTGTTGGTGTTGTCTTTTATTGCGGCCGCACATGCACTGGTACAGCCCGCTTCGCATGCATCTTCATCATCAAATGCACCGTAATAAACCCACCATGATGTCACAGGACTGGTCAAGCTACACCAGCATTGCGTGCCGACATCCGCGCTGCTGGCGCGCAGATATACATTCGCGTCGCCCGACTTGGCCGCACTGTCTGCTGTGTTAGTTGTTATCTCGTTGCATGTTGACATGCCCGTCATTGTCCGCTGGGACGAGTCGTTCGGCACCAAATCATATCCGAAACGCAAAGAAAACGTCTTTTCAGCATTGTTATATGACGAAGAAACGGCGTTTTCGCTTTTCTTTATCGTAAAGACCGCCGTGCGGCTGTGAATACATGTCGTCGCAGCATATGCACCGGCACAAAACAAGGTTAATAATACGGATAGTGATATTGCTTTTTTCATAAGTTCCCCCATTTCCCCTTTAATCCGTTATATGATATGTCCCCGTGGCGGATTTGATGTTTATCACACCACGTGTCGCCCCTGGTAAAAAGTTGATATAACAAACACCGTCCGGCATCTTTATATTCAACGCCGGTGTGGTCAGTTTTTCCGCATACAGTGGCCATGTCTGGCCGCCGCTTGCACGCAGCTCGGTCATGCCATGCGGACATATCGCCGCACATGTCCCCAGACCGGTATAGCTAAGCCCGTCTTCGCACAGAATTGCGCACATATTGTTTTGCATCTTGCCCGCCGTACAGTCCGCATTCAGCCAATAAGATGTATAACCCGTCGCACAGGCCGCATTTTCCGGCGTGGCCAGGGTTGCCTCATCTACTGTTATATCGTGAAAGTTTTCGGGGCATTCGCCGCGTTCCACCGCCATGCAGGTGCCGTCTGATAAATATTGACCTGCGCCGCACAGTTTTGGGCCATATGCGACCAAAACGCCGTTATAAATCGGTGTTAAAAATTCCGGCAAATCATATGAATTATAAGAATTCATGCATTCCTGCAATGCGGCCGATGGTGATGAAAATGTCGCTTGGCCGATTGCGGTTTTGTATGAACCCTCCGGACAGCGGCCCGGTGCTTTTGGCTGGCATGCGCCGGCGGCGAATTGTTCGTCCGCTCCACATAATGTGGCACCATATTTTACCAAAACACCGCTGTAAATCGCATGAAATCCATCCGGCAGCGTCAGCTTGTCGTACGCGTTCATGCATTGGTTCTTTAATGTCATTGCCGAATAAGTTGCCGATGCGATGACCGTTTCATAATACCCGGACGGACATTCGTTTTGCACCTTGTCGATGCATGTGCCATTGCTCATCTGTTGGCCGGCTTCGCACAAACGTGCGCCGAACCGCACCACGGTGGCGGCATTCGCCGTCCCCTGGACCGCAGCAATCGCCAATAATAAAATTACGCCTCTCATACTTTTCCCTACGTGACGATAAAAGTAAACCACCGAATACATTGGGTGGTTGGAGGTTCGAAACTATATAAGAAGCAATAGCGGGTTTATTCAATATATTCACCGCCCTCCAACCAACGGTTGGAGATGTTTATTGTCCACCACGGACACTTCTTATACAGGTTCCGACGCCTGGCCGGGCAACACGCCGCGGCTGTGCCAATCATACTGGAATTACATTTTTGCCGCAAGAAAATTTATTTCTTAAAAAACTTCTTGCATTTATTCTTTTCTCAGTATAATATACGTATCGCTCTGGGGTTGTAGCTCAGCTGGTTAGAGCGTCTGCCTGTCACGCAGAAGGTCGAGGGTTCGAGCCCCTTCAATCCCGCCAGAGATTCACACCGTCTTTTGACGGTGTTTTTTTGTTTGCATCATACCCTTAAAAATTGCATCATTGTTTTGAACCTTATGGAATATGGGGTTCGGGACTTAGAAAATCCCTTAGTAATTCGGCGCAAACGTGTTGTTTGTGTCGTTAGCGTACGCATTTTTTGCGTATTTCCTGACCTATTGTCGGTCGGGAAGTGCTGGTTATAAAATAGGCTTTGGCCGAAAACCAGCAGGTCATCTAATTACTATGATTTTTCTAACTTCCCGGCCGCCATTCGCATGGCGGTTTTTGTCTAAGCAACAAAGAGGTTAGAATATTATGAAAAAGTACTTGATTATTACACCCGTATTGATTGGGTTGTGCAAACCCGCATTCCCATTGTCAGCAACTATAGATCCGGGAAGTCAAATTAAAGTTACATGCTGCACCGGATGCACCGCATCGTCCGCATCGGCATGCAAACTATCGTGCCCCAACTGTCCTACGGAATTATGCTGTACCGGGTGCTATGCGACCGCCGGCTTTTGCAGCGCGCAATGTGCGACCCAGTGCGGCGCTAGCAGTGATTGCACCAAAGTAAACGCATATTGTGCCGGCGGCACATATTGCAACAGCGATACCAAGGCCTGCACAGATTGCCCCAGCCCCGGGACCAGTTCCGGCACATTGGGCAGTTTAATGCCGATAACAAAGTGCTATATACCATCCGGGACAACATTTAAAGACATAAAAGGCAGCGGCGAATATGTGAATGATTGTTATTATGATGATACACCAGTTGTAATATTGCCTGGCTTGGGCGAAGAATTGACCCCGATGCCATAAAATGTGTGCCAGTTGATTGGAAAAAAATAACATTTACTATATGCTTTTTATTTCTTATACTGGCCTTATTAACATAAGGGGGAAAATATGAATATTAAACCATTTGTTTTAACCGCGTCGATTTTGGCATTGGCGGCGTGTGGTGATTCTGCACCGGATGCGGCCGCATTACGCGGTGCAAATTTTATATCGGACCAGCCGGGTGCGACAATAACATTGTCGTTTGCACCGGATGAGATGAAGGTAAACGGTCGCGTTGTAAATCTGTATAACGGTGAATATTCTGTAGATGGCGACAAGATTAGTTTCGGCCCGATGGCTACAACCATGATGATGGGGCCGATGGACGCGATGCAGACCGAACAGCAGTATTTCCAGTTCCTGGACGCGGTAGAGACTTATGACCTGGCCGAAGGGCGCCTGGTCCTGCGTGACGCATCGGGTAAGGAACTTGTATTTACTCAGGTTGCGGAGTTACCATCGGACGAATAAACGCTTGACAACGATAAAAATGCCGATTATAATCCGTCGGCAGTTTTGGTCCCATCGTCTAGAGGCCTAGGACACCGCCCTTTCAAGGCGAGAACACCGGTTCGACTCCGGTTGGGACTGCCAAAAATGATTTACCGTCCATTTGGACGGTATTTTTATTGAAAATCCGCGGCATCCGGGCCGTTCGAAATCCA
>JAIDLK010000020.1 GCA_029051085.1 Alphaproteobacteria bacterium
GTATTCATACGGTGTTTTATTACCCTTGGCCTGATTTTCCGTATATTTAACCAAAACCTTGTTCATATACGAATTATCCAATGACCGCGAATACGGTAAAATATGGTCAACTTCATAATTATCCAGATGCGCTAAATCAATTGCTTCGCCAGAATACATACATTTACAATTTTGATCACAATATAATTTGTACTTTATAACATCTTTCCCAGTTGCTTGTCGGCCCATTAATTCTTCCAGTTTTGTTCGAGCATCATCATTTTTATCACGATTTTCATTCTGACGACGTTCTATTTTTTTTCGATCCTCAAAGTTATTCTTTAACTCGCGTCCAACTTCTAAATTTACCCGGTCAGGGGCGCCATATTTCCGAACCAGCGCATTGTACACCTTGCGAAACTGGGCGACAGTACGATTAACAACCGGAACACGCGTCCATTCTGCAATCTCTGCGATACATCCATTGTCCCCGCTTACTTCGCCAGATATTTTATTTGTGAAATCATAGCCAGCCGCCTTACAAGCCTTATCATACGTCATTCCGCGCATCATTTCCGGCACAATTTTATACATCGCCTGCAAGGATAAGTTTATAAACTTTGACGTAGACACTTTCTTTAATTCATCAATATACTTTTCTGGTACTTTCTTGCGTCGCAATTCTTTTTCTATTGCCGCATCATCTTTCTGGGTTGCAACAACCTTCATAATCCGGTCAAGCATTTGAGCATCCGACATATCGGCCTCATCTAAGATTTTATTTAATTTATGCCACCCCGTCATAGAATAAAAATCTTGCGTTTCATCTTTGACACCATGAAAAACAACATCCTGCCCCTTCCATACCTTATTATGCAGTGTCTTATACTTAACCGTTTGCGTCTTATGCAACAAGTCTAGAATTGATGCACGCTCTTCATCATTCACAAAGCGCACTTCGCCATCAATAACAAGTTTCATGTTATTTATCTTGGTTAATGCCACAAATAATTCCGCCGTCGGCGCTTCTTTAGGCGCACGCAGACAATTTGGCTCCAACGTACACCCACCGACCATTTTACCAACCGCCTGTATTGGGCGTACACGAAACGCGATTTTTTTGTATTGTTCTAATAATTCTATTGTAAATAGGCCGTATTTTTGTTGCGCGTCAAATATCAAATCAAGCTCACGTTCTATTTCTTCCCGCGGAATTGAATTATCATATAGACCATCACCATTGCGATATTTTTTCGCGCCATCACAATTGTTTTTGTAAATCATCTGGGCCATCGTCTTATATTCGCCCATCCGTTCACGATTCCGTGCAATGGAAACAAGTACTTTTCCGGTTTCTTTATCATTTTCTTCTGCGGATTTACGCATGGATTTATAGCCACGATGTTTCGCCATATGAATCAACACACGCGACAGTTCGCGTGGCGACAATTTACGGCAAAAAGCATCTTCCGCGCGCAGTGCCCATACATCAATATCATTGGCATCAACAACAATATTCTGATTACCAAGTCCACTATTTTCCAACAAGGCTCGGATTTCTTTCATGCGCAACGCTTTTCTGCGCAATGCGCGCCGGATTGAACGCTTTTCGCGACGTGGTGCCGCTAATGAAGAACCGTCTTTTGGGTTTTCGGCAACACTAAAAATACGTACACCAGACTGTTGAATTTTACCCACAGCGGCACGCCCGACATCTGGATTGTTATTTTCTTTCTCTATATCAACAACCGCCCAGCCGATGCTCGCAATTCCTAAATCAAAACCAAATATTCGCATGTTTATTGCCTTTTTCTTGACATTTTAATTCCTATAAATACAATGCGCAATGTATTTCTAAATTACAGACTGAATTGGAAAGCAATCTACAATAAAGAAATACTCTGTGGGGCTCTGTTGGTAACAACATCCTCTATCGCCCGCTTGTCGGGCTTTTTTGTGTCACATCCCCATTATCACGGCGTCTTCGCGGGTGACAGATGTGCTGAACAGGCCGATTTTTTCGCCGCTGTGCATATTTATGCCAGTGTATGCAAAACCTCCCCCTCCAGCCTGTAGGCCAAACGTGCGCGATTATCGGATACAAAAAATAAAAAAGACTGGAATTCCAGCCTTTTTTTGTGTTCTTTGGGGCTTTCTCAATCAACCATGCTTTTTGCTTTGCGCATCGCGGCCAATTCAAGGGAGGTGTCTTTCAGATGTTTTCTGTTCACATCCAGGCGGTGGGCTACACCAGTATAAGAAACAGGACCGGGCCCCATTGGCTCAAATCCGTGTTGCGCCAAGCGTGCCGCGGCCTCTTGGAAAGATAGCACGTTATCGGAACGGTCGCCAACCCCGATCAGCGCAGCCCCGGCATCACGAAATATCGCATCAGCGTACTTTGTTGAATCCGCCTCTAATTCTTTCATTAGCCTTTCTGCCCCTTTGGGGTCGCGCTTGTAGTATTCAATGGACCAGTTAGAAAGTTCTGGATTTTTTGCAGCCTTGGATACCTCGGAAACGATGTATTCGGCAAACTGTTTCGCACGCACTTCTTTGCGTTCTTCTTCTTTCCTTTGGTTTGCTTTCTCTTTTTCCGCAGGATAACATAGCGCACCAAGGGTTATCAATATGGCCGCAAACGGTGCCATTACGGTTCCTAAAAGTTTAATCTCGTTTTTGGTAAGTTTATTTGACATAATAAGACCTCTCTTTTTGATTATCTAATTAAATATTCACTGTTTTTAATGCTGTCTTTTTTGTTCCGCGGCCAAATTCAATATTTCTTGTGGAATAGCCCGTTCATCAAAAACAGTCATTATACGTTCCATATCTTCCGGATGCGCCTGTAAATGTCCAGCCATAACAGCAGAAGCTATATTCATAAAATTTTCATCCGTTGTTGAAATCTTTCCATCCATAATCATGTCAAAGTACACACGAGAATCTTCGGACATATGTTTGACTATTTCTGGTGCAATGGTTAACATCTTCTTTGCTGCGGTTGCATCCAGATTGTGTTCTTTGGCTAATTTCTCAATTTCCAACATGATATCTATATCGTGTTCTTGTTCTTTTCTTTTTGATTTCTGACGAATTGCTATTCCAACACATGCCAAGGCTAATATTATTTGGAAACAAACAGTTACCATCCATGTAGCATGTGGGTCAAATTTTCCATTGTAAAATGGTATATATGCGTCTTTCACTGCTTCTATATACGTTCTATTATCCATACGCAGTCCGACATACTCACGCATTTCGGGTTCATAACTATTCTGATGAGAAAAGTACAACCAAGCAACACTGCCTAACAGAAACATAACAACGTTGCCTTTTATAAACGTTGTGATTGGGTTATGTTTTTTCGTTAGATATTTGCTATATACCGCTATTTTTCCATTAGCGACACCTTTTGTCATATTACAACTCCTTTGTTTAATTTGACATTCGAACAATTATTGGCACATCACCATTTATCCAATTTGTGTCTACAAACTGACCCACCTTTAACCCTAAACTTATGCAACCAGCAGATCTATGTTTGTTGGGGTCCGATGTCCCATGCAAATACATAGAACCACGACCAAATGTATTTGTTGTTTTTGCTGGTATTAAGGGAAATGCATATTTACCCCATGATTTTTCTCCCCCGGTTCTATCTTTTCCTAAAGACATGTCGGCTTTTCTTACTATATAAAGTCCATCTGGAACAGGACCGCTTTGAGGAATAGTATTGTATTTCTTTTTTTGACAATCTTCTATACCAGAATATACGGGTCTAATTATGTAATCGGCTTTATTGTTATTACATGCAACCAACACTTTCCCGTTGAAAACCATAACTTTGTTTGTGTTGGCATCTACCTTGACATTAAAAGTAAACATTTTGTTTTGATAAGACTGATTTAATTGTGCGATGTTGCTTATATCGTTTGCATTTGTGACAGTTGGAGTAAGGCCACAAGATTGTGTGTTTGAATCAGATTTTGCAATGTTGATTGATTTGATACAGGCATCAATATCTGCAGTTATTGACATGTAGTAATTTGTTTGTTTCTGTGTGTTTATTTGCTGTGATAATAATTCACTATCCACCAAGCATTCTACATATTGACTGTACTGGCTGATCCCCAGTTTGTTTGACAGCCAATGTCTACCGTATTCCATAGTACCGCTACCACGAGTTCCCATCACAACCGGTTCGCCACCCAAGCTTTCAACTTTTGCTACTAAATTATTACGATTGGCAAGACAACTTTCCATCAATCTGTTCCAAAGATCTTTTATCCCTCCACCGAAAAGTCCTCTCAAACAAGGATCAGTTTGTGTTTTGTTAACTAGAGCCTCTAATGCTTTTTTGTCTTTTACGTAATAAACCTTTCCATTGACCCGCAGTAAGATAAGGTTGTCGTTACGTGGAGGGACACTACACAAACAGGCTGTTGAATAAAAAACACAAAAGATGATGAAAAGTTTTTTGATCATTTCAATGCCTCCTCACATTTATCAGCTGTTGTAGCTGCTTTTTTTATTGCGGAGATTTGCGTTGCATTAAAGACGACCGCCACCGCTGATGCCGCCGTTGTTCCGCCGGCCAGCACATTTGATGCTGTATTCAAATTCTTTTCTTTCTTTTTGCCTGATTCCGTGTTGTCATTGCGTACCGAATTAGAATTCGCCGATACAGATGTTATTGTACCTGCAATCGCCATGGCCGCCCCTGTGCCGGCACTGATGGCGGCACCTGTTGCGCGTTTGTTTATTTTCGATAAATCAACGTATTCCCAGGCACCACATTCACGGACGATTGTTTCGGCTCTGTTTAGTTCGGCCGTGTCCACCGAACCGTTTACACGTTCCTGCATTCGTACATTGCTCAGTTCTTTTGTGGCGACAATGCATTCGTTTATCTGTGATTGCAGGTCGCCCTTTACACGGTTATTTGCCGCAATAACTGTTCCGACCGTATCCGCAACCGCCGCCCCGGCCATTGTGCCTGTACGTATATTGCCCAATGTTTTTGATTTTTTGACTAACGCTTCACGTTCTGCACGTAAGCTTTCTGCAACTTCTTTTCCTTCTTCTGTGCCTGTTTCTTCAAATAAATCTGCTAAGACACCATATAACTGGTCGTCTGTTTTTATTTCAATCGCACCAGCAGCCTCTAATTCAGCGATCATTTCATCAAGTTCATCGACTTTTTTATCAGCCGCTGCCTTGGCGATACCAGTTCCCAGCGCAACACCACCGGCAACAGTACCGACCGCTGTTACAGCCGTATTTATTCCGGCCATCTTTTTCAAATCAGATAGCTCATCAGAAATGCCGGCACATGCGGCTTTTGTCCGTTCTATCTGTGCAGTCAAGACAGCTGTATCACCCATGGCGGCATTGCATGCGAACACACTCAAAATACAAACAATTTTTTTCAATTTTTGCTTATCAAAATCTAACCGTGGTCAGAATTACAAAAATGAATGGACACAATAAATGTTGATAAAATAGGAAAAATATGATATGCTTAGTGGCTGAAATGAGTATAAGTTTAACCACCGTTTATTTCGGAATTTTCGGGCAAGAAAAATGGTCGGCGGACCTTTGCCCCAGGTGCTTGTACAGCGTAGATAGACTGACTTTCATTCGTCTTGCAATTTGTGTTTTTGGTATGCCACAGTTAATCAGAAATAAAATCATGTCTGTTTTTCCGTCCAATTTATGAGTGCGGTTTTTACTGCCTTTTTTGCGCCCAAGTTTATGTCCGGCGGCCCGGCGGCACGCCAGGGCCTCTTTGGTGCGTTGGCTGATCAAGTCGCGTTCTATTTCAGCAGACAGCCCGAACGCAAATGCCAACACTTTGCTTTGTATATTATCACCCAGTTCATAGCCGTCTTTGACAGTATAGACCCGTGCACCAACATTCATGCAGTGTTCCAGAATGCGCATTATCATGAACAATTTGCGCCCCAGACGCGAAAGTTCCGAACAGATTAGCACATCGCCTGGGTGCAATTTTTTCAAAATTCCGCCTAATGCACGATTTTTGGGTTCTATTGTCCCGGATATGCCGGAATCTTCTATATATTTATCTATGCAAATCCCCAGTTTCGCGGCTTTCGCCTCTATCCCCAGTTTTTGATTAGCGCAATCTTGTTTGTCGGTTGAAACCCGTATATAGCCATATATCATTCCTTGCTCCTTTTTATATAAAGCCCAAAGAAATCATAGCCTGACAACGCATTACACCGACAAAGACAATCTTAAGGACGCCTCCGCCAAATACAAAATAAAAAACCGCCCTATGGCGGTTTGAATCTAATGGTCGGGGCGACATGATTCGAACATGCGACATCTTGCTCCCAAAGCAAGCACTCTACAAGACTGAG
>JAIDLK010000021.1 GCA_029051085.1 Alphaproteobacteria bacterium
GCTCCATGGCAGGTTGGGAATTTCCGCCCGCCCATTTTCATCGGTACGGCCTGCCCATACCGAGTTTCCATTTCGGCCCAAAACATAAATTTCAGCATCTGCAGCGGGGGTGCCGGATGTCAGGCTTGATATGAAAACCGTTGAAGAGCGGTCCAGATTCACCTTGCGGACAATACCCAAATTGGTAAGTAATATCAGGCGGCGGTCACTGTAGTCGGCCTGAGACTGTGTCGGACCGGCCTGGACAATAAATATTCCGGTCTTGTCATTACGTGTTCTGTCCAGATAGTCGCCCAAATCAACCGAGGCATAGTTTACTGTCTTCATTGAAGTGTCTGCAAAGGCGATGCGTTTTTTGAATACAACCGACATGTCAAATGCATCAAATGACCATGATTTGAATTCCATTGCACCAAAAATATTATAAGTCTGGGAAATCAGGTGGTTTATTTCGGTTGACTTGACCTTATATAGGTTTATATAGGCCGCATCTGCGCCGCCACGTGCGGTAACCGCCAGTTTTTTATCGCCGCCAAGCGCCAACAGCGCGCCGGTACCGGCTATTTTTACGCTTCTGTTTGGGTATGGAACGCGCATAACACGCCCCAGGCCGTTTTTCAGTTCAAATCCGGCGGCTGCAGGGATGCCGTTTTTGACGTCTGCATATATATAGCGTGTGTTTTTTTCCGATACGTCATAAGACAAAGCGTATTGATACACGCCGGCCGGATTTTCAAACGCAATCGGTTTTGTATTTAGCTTTTTTGATTTTTTCAGAACAGCGTCTGTTATTTCATCCGTCGCCCATCTGTGCGGGGTATCGCGGTCGGAATCGTTATCCGCGAATTCCGGCAACAGGTACAGGTCTACATAATCCGGCCATTTTACATTGGCGGCCACGGCGGCGGTCATATCAATCAGCAGCAATTGCTGCGGCAATCCGTCCGTGTCATCTGCGACGGTTGTTTCTATTCCGGATATTTTAAATATGTTATCGGTGGATTCAATCGTCGTATTCGCAGTTATTTTTTGACTGTGTGCATCACCACCGTCTGCGGGAATGCGGTTGATTTTCATACGCAGAGATTGGGCCGCGTCGGTAATCTTAATCGGGGCCGATGTAATGATTGCGGTGCGATGAAATCTGTCAAATTTTACGGTGAAATCAATTTGGCTTCCGTCAAGGCGCATTGTCATGCGGTCGGCGAATTTTTTGGTTTCAACGGGATAGTTAAATGATACGACGGCGACACCGATAACCGACTTTTTTTCCGATGCCGGATATGTATTGAATGAATCAACCGATGCCGTTAATGGGGCGGTTTTGAATGTTGCATGGGTGGCTTTTATATGTGCATCCGGATTTAGTATCGATTTATCTATTTTTACCGAGAACTTGATATCCGCCGGCCAGTTGTGCGTCGGGCGAAATACCAGCGCCGCCGGCCCCCGCCGTGACCATGTTCCGGCAATTGCAGGGGTGACTTTTATTTTTGTATTAATGTCAGCATTGTCTGCATCCATGCGCAGCGCGGGTGTATAATCTCCGTAGGTTTGGTTGTATAATATAACCAGCTCCCCCGGCGCCCCCAGTTCACGGTTATTATTTGCCACCGGCAGGGCGTTTGGCCCCACAAAATCTGCGTTCAGGCTGTCTGTAAATGTTGCAGGTTCGGGTGTGACAACCGAGATATCGAATTTTGGTGTGTTTGTGTGCGAAAAGAAAACAAATGTCGTTATCGCTGCGGCAGTAATTCCGAAAATGGCAAGCAGGGAGATTATTGCATACCGGATTTTGGTACGAATTCCTGTCTTTTGGGATTGTTTTCTTGATTTTCTCATGTTTCACCCTTCCGTTTTGAAAATATTTTAAATCGCAAACCGCGGAAATACAAGTTTTTTATTACTTTTGATGCAGTTTTCATAACATTCCTAATTATTTAGTTAAAACAGTGTGTTATAACCTATGTAGTGCGTCGTGTCGGAGGGCTTAGTTTTTTATGCCACACACAAAAGGAATAGTATCATGATATACGGTTATATAAGAGTTTCAACAGACCATCAGACAACTGAGAACCAGAGGTTTGAAATAGAGCGGTTTTGTGAAAAGCAGGGAATGAAAATTGACAGCTGGATAGAGGAGACGATTTCGGCCACCAAAGATTTGAATAAGCGAAAGTTGGGGCGACTTATAAAAAAGGTGAAAAAAGACGACCTGATAATTGCGTCCGAATTATCGCGATTAGGGAGAAACTTGCTGCAGATTATGAGTATTTTGCATCACTGCATGGATGTTGGGGCACGTGTGTGGACCATAAAGGATAATTATCGTCTGGGCTCGGATATTACCAGCAAGGTTTTGGCCTTTGCATTCGGTTTGTCTGCCGAAATCGAGCGTAATCTTATCTCGCAGCGTACAAAAGAGGCTCTGGCGCGTTTAAAATCCGAAGGAAAGCGTGTCGGGCGGCCCCGCGGCAGCTCAAATACATGCAAGCTGGAGGGACGTGAGAAATATATTTATAAAAAACTTAGTAACGGTAGCAGCAAGTATGAAATTGCGCGTCGCCTGCGAGTGCATCGGGATACGCTGACCAAGTTTATTGAGGTTAACGGAATTTGTCCCGCCGCGTCCGGGGCTTAGAATGCCAGCTTGTGTTTTGCCAGGATAAAGAATTCATCGGTTCCAATCGGATTATCGACAAAAGCGGCCGTGACAAATTTATATGACAGCGAATATTCAACCGCCGCACGGCCGGTCAGAGATGTTTTTGCATCTTGAAACAGCAGGCCTCCATTGGCACTGCGGCCAACAGGCAAGCGCATGTCCATATCGCCCGCCAGAATTATGTCTGGTATAGCCAGGCCTATGGTCCAGTCGCCATGTTGAACTTTTGTTGCAATTGATGCGGTGTATATGCCGGAAAACTTGGTAATCATGGAATCCGTCCGGCCGCGTGGGCGCGCCGCGCCTATTTCCGGCCGGAATGATATTTTTGCTTTGCCGGTATCAAATTCACTGTTTATGGCGATAAAGCTTATTATATTGCGTTCGTCGGTACCAAGTAAGCCTTCGGCCGCCAGGAAATCACTGCGGCGAAATCCGAATTCTATGATTCCGGCATGTGCGCTGGTAATTCCAGGGCGCAGGTGCTCATAGCCGCGGCCGTGGTTTTTAATTTTTACGTGGTCGGACAATGTGGTTTCAAATGCACGCCCATAGTCGTCAATAAAAGCCAGCTTTAAATCCGAATTCTTTAGTTTGCGGCCAATTGCGCCGGATACGCGTGTCGTATTCAATGGGGCTGTGCCGCCGGATGCCAATGGTACCAGCTCGGCCCCGACCGGGCGCGTTGCACGCTCCAGGTCCAGCATTCCATGACCGTATACGGCATCGACCCCGGGGGCGCCCAAATCGCGTGCGGTTGTGAACAGCAGATGTGTTATCTGGGGCGCGGTCATGTATGGAAACGCCTCGCGCAAAACGGCAACCGCGGCAGACACGACCGGGGCGGCGAATGATGTGCCTGAAACAGTTCTGTCTTCGGTTGCGATATTTGTGCCGGGGGCGGTTATGCAGTATTCCATGGTAACGCCGCATGCATTGCTGTAATCCGCCAGTGCGCCTGTATTGTCATCCCATGCAACCACATTTATAAAGTGGCCCTGCATTTCCGGTATAACGCGGGGCAGAGCGGATAATGCGCCTGATTCAGCAGCGCCTTCGTTCCCGGCCGCCCATACGAATATTGTCCCGCCCCGTGCCGCATCGGCCAGGCTGTTTATAAAATTTTGGTCTGTTAATCCCGCCAATTGGGCGCGCGTACGCACGGCGTTCGCGCGCATTTCGGTGTTCCAGCTGGCGTTTATAATATCTGCATGGGCGGCGGCGGATATGATGTTTCCAATTTCGCCATATGATATGAATTTGTTATTTGCGCCTGCAATATAATATTTTTCAATTACTGCGTCCGGCGCAATCGGGCCGGCGGCAATGGCTGCGACAGATGCGCCGTGCCAGGAATCTGCATCCAGTATGGCGATTGTTGAGTTTTTCCCCGTAATTCCGCGTGCCAGCGAATAGGCCAGACGAATGCTGTCGTATTGGGCGTGATTGCGGCTATATTCAGTGTCGGATATAACAGATGCGATATGTGATGCGCTTACGTCGCCGCCGACATAATCATATGTGTTCATTGTCGGCTGGGGTGTCGCCCCGCCGGAGCCTGCGCCACCCGATGCGCCCAATGACATCGCCGCGCCACCAATCGCGGCGGCGCCGGCCAGGGCCAGCCCGGCGCCAATAACGGCTTTGGATGTAGTCCGGCATTCGTATGGGTGGTTCTTTTTATATATCGGATTCGCGCAGTCCGCATATGCCGCAACAGGTGCGGTTGATATGGCGGCGATTAAAAGCATTCGTACTGCAAACATATTTGTACTATAATTGTAGACATAAAATCATGATTTGTCAATATGTGATTAAGTGTCAAAAAATGCTTGATTTTCGCAGGGCGTTGCGATATTATCGCCGTACGCGCCATGCGCGAAGAACACAACCGTTGTGCCTATATTTCTGTCCGGGGTATATCTTTGGTCTGATGCACGCGGTGAGGAAAACAACAGAAAAAAGGATAAAAATCATGGCATTGCCAACATTTACAATGAAGCAGCTGATGGAAGCCGGCGTTCATTTCGGTCACCATACACGTCGCTGGAATCCGTTGATGACACCGTACGTTTACGGGGTTAAGGATAAAATTCACATTATCAACCTGAACAAGACTGCACCGTTGCTGCATCGCAGCTTGGTTGCGCTGGAAACAATTGCGGCGGCCGGTGGCAAAATCTTGTTTGTTGCGACCAAGCATCAGGCAAAAGACATTGTCAAAGACGCGGCGGAACGCTGTGGCCAGTACTATGTTAACAACCGCTGGTTGGGTGGTATGCTGACGAACTGGACAACAGTATCTCAGTCTATTCGCCGTCTGAAAAAGATGGAAGCCGATATTGAAAACGCGGACAAGCTGGGGCTGACCAAGAAAGAAGTCGGTGTTATGACCAAGGAAGTTGAAAAACTGCGTGGTATTTTCGGTGGTATCTTGGAAATGCATGGTACACCTCAGGCGATGGTTGTAATCGATGTTCCGCGTGAAATGAATGCGGTACGCGAAGCCAAGACTTTGGATATCCCGACAATTGCAATCTGTGATACGAATGCAAATCCGGAAATGGTTGACTATCCGGTTCCGGGTAATGACGACGCGGCGCGTGCGACACAGCTGTACTGCGACCTGTTCGTAGATGCGATTCTGTCCGGTATTGAAAAGCGTCTGGGCGGCGTTGCCGGCAAGAAAGTCGAATCCGACATGAAGGCGGCGGCGGCCGATGAATTCGAAGCGGACGCCAAAGAACGTGCGGCGCATGCAAAATCCAAAATGACCGAGGCTCGTGCCGAACGTCGCGGCAAATTGGCCGAAAAAGCGGATAAATAATCACCATATGGCACCGGGCGGCATGTGTGTGTCGTCCGGCGCTGTGGGTAAAATAATTCAAATCTTTAATGGGAGAAGACAATGGCAGAAATAACAGCAAAACTGATTCAAGAACTGCGTGAAAAAACATCCGCCGGTATGATGGATTGTAAGAAAGCCTTGACTGAAAACAATGGTGATATCGAAGCGGCTGCCGATTGGCTGCGCCAGAAAGGTATCGTAAAGGCGGCGTCAAAGGCCGGTCGTGTTGCGGCATCGGGCTTGGTAACGGTTGTAAAGTGCGACGGTATGGGCTGCGTTGTAGAATTGAATGCGGAAACAGACTTTGTTGCCAAAAATGACAAGTTCCAGAAGCTGGTTGCGGACGTTGCCGCACGTGCATTGGAACTGAAGGGTGATTTTGATGCCACGTTCAACGCGGTTAAAGACGATATTGCCGCGACGATTTCCACAATTGGTGAAAATATGACACTGCGTCGTATTGCCAAGGTTGCAGGCGACCATATTTATACATATGTTCATAATGCGATGGTTCCGGGCATGGGCCAGATTGGTGTTGCGGTTGCAATCAACGGCGAAGGCAGTGCGATTGATGAAATCGGGCCGAAAATTGCGATGCATATCGCTGCGAACAAGCCTGAATTCATGACAATTGAAGATGTAGACCCGGTTGCGGTTGAACGCGAAAAGAAAGTGTTCGTTGAATCCGGGGCAACAGCCGGTAAGCCGGAAGCTGTTGTTGAAAAGATGGTTGCCGGCCGTATTTCAAAATACTATGCCGAATCCGTTCTGGAAGAACAGCCGTTCGTTATGGACCCGTCCAAAAAGGTCAAAGACGTTATTGCAGAAGCTGGCGGTAAACTGGCGGGCTTTGCGTTCTATGTTTTGGGCGAAGGCATTGAAAAGCAGGAAGACAATTTGGCGGACGAAGTCGCCAAAATGTTGGGCTAATGTATATTTAATATTATACGCGATGGAAGTCCGGCTTTTGCCGGATTTCTGTTGCCTATGGTATAGTGTTGGGGTTGGCGCGTCATCAGGTAAAAAGTGCGTCTGATTGTGTGCAAGGCGTGGCAGTGCA
This sequence comes from Alphaproteobacteria bacterium, assembly GCA_029051085.1. GTDB lineage: Bacteria > Pseudomonadota > Alphaproteobacteria > Rs-D84 > Rs-D84 > Enterousia. The sequence goes on from JAIDLK010000021.1 coordinate 6,574, forward strand.
AAAAAAGAGATAGGGATGGATAGCTATAAAGTTGCGGTGGTAACACCGGCCGCCGGTAATTATTTGGATATTTGGACACGTGACGGGCGGCGTGTGCCGGTTTTTCTGCCGCTGTCTTGTGCGGATTTGCTGCGCCGGGGGATGCGCGTAATGGTTCATCGTAATCGTGCGGGGCATGCGGTTGCGTGCAGTTTTGGTGACACCATGATTTTGATGGAATGTCCCACCCGGCCGGATGCAATTGATGCGTTTTCCAAAGGCTTTAAAGATATATATGAATTTAGTCTGGACAGTATTTGGTTTAAATATGCGTTGCGTCGGTCGTTGCGTAAAATAGGAATGATGCCGACCGGACGTTTGGTTACGGATATACTGACATATAACTATATCCATGGACGTTAAAAACAAAAATCACGCATTCGCGTGATTTTTTGTTATTTGGCCGGCAATGCGGCCCGGCATATGGGCCAGAGCCGGGGATAGCCGCACCGGGCCATTTTAATAGTGCGTTAAAATATGGTGGGCCCAGAAACAGCAGTACTGTTCCTTTGATTGGAGATGAGAAGCCAGCAATGCAGAAATGGGCCCAATAAAAAACACCGCAAAATAAAAGCGGTTGGAGATTAAGAGCTATATCAATGAAATAGCGGGCTTATTTATATATATCGCCGCTCTCCAACCAGTAGTCCAGGTCAGAGTATTTTAACGTGCCCCGGGCACGCATTGATTGAGGCTCTTACTCCTCGCATTAACGATTTGTTAATGTATGGGCATAATATCATAAGTTTGTGATTCGGTCAATAAAAAAGTATACAAAAAACACTCTCTAACAAATGAGCGGTTGGGGGTTAAGAACTATATCAACGAGATAGAGCAATTTATTTGAATCAATGATTCTTATTCATTGCCCCCCAACCAATAAAGTTAGAGCCATTTTAGTAGCTATATATCTGTTGATAAATGGGTTCTTACTCCCAATACCGGCAACACGCCTGTATGTCGGATATTATACATAAGTTTGATAGGATTTCAATATATAAAAGTGGTTGGAGATTAAGAACTATATTAAGCAATAGCGTGACTTATTCTTTGTATTCGTCACTCTCCAACCATCTATTAGAGTTTTATACTAATTAGATGAAGCTTAATATGGGTTCTTATGCCCAATACCGACAACACATCGGTACATGTGGTATTATACATAAATATTTTCCCGTTTTCAATTATATTCTGGATTGCTTCGTTTCACTCGCAATGACATTCAGCCCAGAACGCATTGTCATTGCGAGGAGGCGCCTGCGCCGACGTGGCAATCCAGACAAAGTGGTAATATTCATTATTTACTGGACCGCCGCGCTGCGCTCGTGGTGACAGAGAGTCTGGGCCGATTGTCATTGCGAGGGAGTGAAACGACCGCGGCGGGCCAGTCGATAATCCTGCGCGGAAAAAGTTGCGCGGTCGTGGAAACTTTGATATCATTTACACGACAAAGGGATTTATTTATGCAAAACGAATTATTGCGCGAATTGTCCGCGCGCGGATTTATCAATCAGGTTTCTAATATTGATGCATTAAACGATGCGTTAAATGCCGGGAAAATCGCGGCTTATTTGGGGTCGGACCCGACGGCCGATTCTTTGCATGTGGGGCACTTGGTTCCCGTTATGATGATGCGTTGGCTGCAGAAATACGGGCATCGGCCAATCATGCTGGTCGGTGGCGCCACCGGGCGTATTGGTGACCCGTCGGGCCGTGATACGGGCCGCCCGATGATGACCGAAGAGGTATTGGCGCATAATATCGCGGGGCTGAAAAAATCTTATTCAAAGTTCTTTCGTTTTGGCGACGGGGCATCGGATGCAATCATGGTTGATAACTATGACTGGATGAAGACTTATTCTCATTTGGATTTCCTGCGGGATTTTGGAACTGATTTTACCGTGCCGCGTATGCTTGGGATGGAAAGCGTAAAGCGCCGGTTGGAAACGGGTATGACGTTCCTGGAATTTAATTATATGACTTTCCAGGCGGTGGACTTTTTAACGCTGTATAAAAATCATGGCTGTATTTTACAGACCTGTGGCGCGGACCAGTGGGGTAATGCGATTATGGGGATTGAGCTTATCCGTAAAAAGATGGGCAAGGAGGCGTTCGTTTTATCAACATCGCTGATTACCGATTCCAATGGTAAAAAGATTGGAAAATCGGCCGGTAACGCGATTTGGGTGAACGAAGAAAAAACATCGCCGTATGAATACTATCAGTATTTCCGTAATACGCCGGATGATTTGGTTGAGAAGTTCCTGAAAATATTTACGGAAATTCCGTTGGATGAAATTGCGCGCCTGGCCGCGCTGCAGGGGGCGGAACTGAACGAGGCAAAAAAGATTCTGGCGCATGCGGCGACTGAAATTGCGCATGGTGCGGCGGCGGCGGATGATGCGGCGGCGGCGGCGGCGGCTTTGTTTGGCGGGGCGGCGTCTGCGGATAATGCACCGACG
>JAIDLK010000022.1 GCA_029051085.1 Alphaproteobacteria bacterium
GTCATCCGATGCACGCTTTTCCAAACGTAAATTAAATACGCCCGTTCGCGGTCGCCTGGTCGTGCGCTTTGGCGAGAAAACAGCGTTGGGGCTGAATTCCGACGGGTGGCGGATACGTACGCGCGGTGATGCACTGGTTATGGCGCCGGCCGATGGCGAAGTCAAATTTGCCGACAGCTTTAAGGGCTTTGGCAAGGTTATAATTATGTCCCATAAAAACGGATATAACACTGTTATGACAAATCTGGGCCAGATTGACGCCGTGGTCGGCCAAGATGTTCTGGGGGGCGAACCGATTGGGCGAATGGACCCGAACAAGCCGGAAATGTATCTGGAGGTGCGCCGCGGTAACAAAGCGGTAAATCCGGCGAACCTGTTTAAGGAGCCGGAGTAAATCGGAACTCTTGACAAAAATATAATATTGTGCTATATTTATGTGTGTAAATAATTATATTCAAAAATTGTCCAATATAAGCCGCCGCTTAGGTTAAGCTGATATTCCGGGAGGATATGGATATGACGGATATTAGAAAACTGCCCCATGGGCGCGAATCTTGTGTCTCTTATTATGGCGACTATGTTTTAAAGCGGCCTTTGCCGACCTTGGGGGACGAAGCGCGTGAAAAATGGCTGGTGAAACAGCACAAAACAAAAGATGTTATTGATTCTATTCGCGCGGTTGGAAACCCTATTTATAACGTGCCGGAAATGATTCATATTCATGACGAGGAATATCAGATTCTGGAGCGGTATGCACCGGGCGAGCCGTTGACGGCCAAGCTGTTTAATTCGCTGACCCGGCGCCAACAGGTTGAAATCGTATATAGTCTGGCTCATTTTTTAGTCGATATGAACGAATCTCGGCCTGTGAAAGAATGGACGCGTCATAAAATTGCGGACGAGCTGAAATTTACCCGTTTAAATAACTTTATTGATAATAAAATGGCGCGCTGGTTTTCCAATGAAGAAATCCGTTTTATGGATAGGGTGCGTAATGAAATCGGGACTTTTGAATACGAGACACGTCCGGCATGGTCGCATTGTGATTTGAATCCGGGAAATGTGCTGTATGATGCCAAGAACAGTCGTCTGTCTTTTATCGATTTTGCCGAGGCGGGGTACCAGCTGATTTATCGTGACATATTCTCAATTGTTTCAATGGAGCTGGGCATCGGGGCACGTGTTTACGAAGCATATAATGAAATTCATAACTTTGACTTATATGATATTCCGGGACCAAACACTGAAAATATGCGTAAGATAATGAAATATCGGTTGGCGACGGTGTTGCTGCGGCGTCTTATTAAGGCGGCCGATGATATGCGTCTGAATCCGGCGAATGAAAAAAGCGTTGCCAATAACGAGCAAAAGGTTGCATTTGCACGCGATGTAATGCAACGCCTGAAAGAGTTGGGCGTTGGTAATGAGTTAGTGTAATACCATATGAACAGGCGGCAATTTTTTTGCCGCCTGTTGTTTTTTATTATGCTTACCGTGCCATAAGTTAACGGGTGCGAAAATGTCTGTATAGTTGCATGCCTTTCCGTTTTAAGTCTTCATACGATGCATATTGCGTGCTAAGCATTTGGGGAATTGTAGGCATGGCTTTGTCTTTTATCATTGCGTTCACGCCTTTTAGTAATGAATTGCGCTCCGTGGAGAACAGTATTTTTCCGCTGCGTGTTAATTTTGCATCGGTAAAGTGACTGCCTCTTAATCCGATGTGGCTGTGTTCGTCTTCTATATTGTGTTTCAGGCGGTCTGCAATCATGACATTGCCAAATTCAGCCCCAAAGAAAGCAGGGGCGCATTCGTTTGGTGCAGATTTTATCTGGCTGTCTAATTTTGTGTACAGGCAGGCCTGGGTGTCGGATGCGCTGCAGAATGAGATGGCGGTAAACTGATAGTTTTCCAATGGTGCAAATGGCGCGTGGTTTATTACAAGCAGGTTTTGCAGCAATTTTGGCTTTTGTGATAAAAGTTTTTGTATGTTGGGGTCTTGCAACATTTTCTGCTCCAGCATTCGGGCGACATATGCACCATGGCAATGTGCAAAAATTACCATGTTCCGCAAATTTTTTTCAATTTGTTCCGGTGACAGTATATCGCCGTTCTTGGCGTATAAACGTGGGTGCATGGCTATTTGGTAAATGTCGTTTATGTATTTGGGGCTGGTCTCGTATAGCGGGTATGAATAAAGGTCGCTTAGCAGATAGGAGGCATTTATCTCCGCCAGCTGTTTAGGAGTGCGGAATTTGTAGAACAGCATGAACCGGTCCGAGTTGCTGTTTCTGCTTCCAAAATCATAATAGACAGAATATAAATTCAGGTTGCTTGTTATTTGATTGTTGTTCAATGTTTCTTTGATGCTGCGAAAATAGCTGTTGGCAACAATAGGCGAATTTGTATTTTCGCCACCCAGTATCAAAACGCATGGCTTTGAGATGTCCATGGATTGTGTTTCTTTGTATTGGTCCGTATTATCTGATATATTGATTGTTATGAATTTGGTTTCGCTAAACACCCCGACTTCCTTTTTGCTTATCCATGTTATATATAGTTCAAAAAAGATATTTGTCAATGTTTTTTTGTGAAAAAACATACTTGCGGCTCATGCGATTTTGTTCTATGCTGAAATCAGTATATATTCGCGCATATGCGCAGTGGGAAAAGGTAAGGGAAAACAATGCTTAAAAAGTTGCTGGTTTTGATGATTGTGGCGATGCCTGTGGCTGGAATTTGTGCGCCGGGCGGCAGCAAGAAAAAGGAAGAGACGGTTGTTCATTTAACAGATGAGCAGATTTATGAAGAGCTGAAAAAACTGGCCCTGGTATTTGAAGTGGCCCGCGATAATTTTGTGGAAGAAGCCGATGAAAAAAAGATGCTTGAAGGGGCGATGAACGGTATGCTGGGGGCGCTGGACCCGCATTCTTCCTATTTATCGGCCGATGATTTCAAAGACTTTAATGACAAATCACATGGCGAGTTTGGTGGACTGGGGATTCAGATTACCAGTGACCGCGGTGCTGTGCGCGTGATTGCGCCAATTGATGATACCCCGGCGGAAAAGGCGGGAATAAAAGCCGGCGATTACATCACGCATATTGATGACGAGCAGGTGTTTGATTTAACCCTGAATCAGGCGGTTCAGAAAATGAAGGGGCGCCCGGGAACCAAGGTTAAACTAACGGTTATCTCTGATGGTGCGGAACCGCGTACGATAACACTGAAACGCGCTATTATCAAAGTTAAATCAGTTAAGTATGAGGATAAAAAACTGGCGGATGATGATTCGGAAAATCCGGATAAAATCGGTTATATTCGCATATCTGATTTTGGCGCGACAACCACACGTGAATTAAAAGATGCGATTGATGCGTTGGAAAAGAAAGATGTAATCGGTTATGTCTTAGACGTTCGTAATAATCCGGGCGGATATTTGACTGCAGCGATTGATGTGTCCGATGCGTTCCTTGATGGTGGCGAGATTGTGTCCACCCGTGGCAAGGGCAAGACCGATATAGAGCGCAGCTTTGCCAAACCCGGTGACCGCACCAATGGTAAGCCAATTGTTGTTTTGATTAACCATGGGTCGGCATCCGCATCTGAAATTGTTGCAGGCGCGTTGCAGGATAACGGGCGTGCATTGGTTATGGGGTCCAAGTCGTTCGGCAAGGGCAGTGTTCAGCAGCAAAAACCGCTTGGTGACGGGACGGCGATACATATCACGATTGCGCGTTATTATACGCCGTCGGGCCGCTCTATTCAGAACGAGGGGATTACGCCGGATATAGAGGTCTTACAGAGCAAGATAGAGGTTCTGGAAAAGAAAGAAAGCGTGTATTCAGAGGCCTCGTTTAAAAATTCATTGAAAAATGAAGATGCGAAAAAGAAGTCCGAGAAAAAGTCCGCCAAGGATACGGACAAGCCTGAAGAAAAAGAATTAACGGACGAAGAAAAAGATGCGCTGGACTATCAGCTGCAGCGGGGAATGGATATGGTGCGTGCCATGGCTAAAATGAAGGCGCGTGCGGCCGCAATGCCTGTGACGCCGGGAGCGGATGAAGATGGCGCGGGTGCGGCCGACAAATCCAGCCCCGAAGATGATATTCGTGCGGAAAACGTTGAGTCAGGGGTAAAAAAGAAATAAAAAACGGAGCATTGGCTCCGTTTTTTATCGTGATTTTATCGTGCCGTTGTTTAGAAAGATAAAATCGCATAGACCTTGTTGCAGGGCATCGTTTGGCGATATTATTATTTTATGGGGTGATAGTTCTTTGCGTTGTGTCGCCAGATTATAGGTTTGCGGGTAATAATAATGATATGCCGACTCGAATATATTGCGAAAACCGGGAGTTGCCGTTTCGCGTATTAAGCGCCCGACCCAGCTGTTCAGACATACCGGTTCAACAACATTTGTTTCAATTATAAGACCGTATCTTTTTGCATTTGTCATAATTTTAAATACTCGTTCGGACTGGGAGGGATATAATTTTTCATCCGGACATGCCAAATTGATTCGAATAATCGGCATATTTGTACAAATGCCGCGGCTCTGCAATTCGTCCGCCATCTTTATTTTCTGGAAGACCATTTCTTCAATCGCATTATAAAAACGGTATCTGTTTGTATAATTTATAGTGTCAATTATATCGATATTGTCGTGTATAATATCGTTCTTATTTATTTTATCAAACGGGCGTTTCATTATTCGGCCTTTTTTGTTATATAAATATACTATAATACCAAAATGCGCTTTGTCAATTAATGAATGCTAACAAATTCTTGCCTTGGGGGGGATTTGGAGGTATTATTTGCACAGTATAAATTAAATGGTAAGGAAAAAAATATGTCAAAATTGATAGCGGACGGTAACTGGGCGGCGGCTGACGTTGCGTACAGATGTGTTGATTTCGCGGCGATTTACCCCATTACCCCCAGCAGCACGATGGGCGAGCTGGCAGATGAATGGTCTTTTCAGCATAAGAAAAATATCTGGGGGGCGATTCCGCAGATAATTGAAATGCAATCAGAGGCCGGTGCCGCCGGTGCAATGCATGGTGCGTTGCAGATGGGTTCTTTGGCGACGACGTTTACAGCATCCCAGGGATTGCTGTTAATGATTCCGAATATGTATAAAATTGCGGGCGAACAGACGCCGTTCGTCATGCATGTTGCGGCGCGTGCCTTGGCGACACATGCATTGTCAATCTTTGGCGATCACAGTGATGTCATGGCTGTTCGCCAGACAGGATTTGCATTGCTGTCCAGTCACAATGTTCAGCAGGCGGCCGATATGGCGGCAATCGCGCATGCGGCGACGCTGCGCAGTCGCGTGCCGTTCCTGCATTTCTTTGACGGATTCCGTACCAGCCATGAAGAATCACGTCTGACACGCATTTCGGACGAGGTGCTGCATGAAATGATTCCGGACAGTCTGGTTCTGGAAAATCGTGCGCGCGGAATGACGCCCGATGCGCCGACAATTCGCGGCACCGCCCAGAATCCGGATGTTTATTTCCAGGGGCGCGAGGCGGCGAATCCCCTGTATGATAAGACGCCCGAAATAGTTCAGGCACAAATGGATAAATTTGCCGAATTGACAGGGCGCCGGTATAATCTGGTCGACTATGTCGGCGACAAGAATGCCGAAAATGTTATCGTCGCCATGGGCAGCGCATGTGAGACTATCGAGGAAACTTTGGCGCATTTGCCGGCGGGGTTGGGGCTGATAAAGATTCACCTGTATCGCCCGTTCCCGCGTGATGCATTTTTGGCGGCAATGCCAAAAACTGTAAAGCGCATTGCGGTGCTGGACCGTACAAAGGAACCCGGGGCCCTGGGCGAGCCGCTGTACCAGGATGTAAAGACCGTTATCGGTGACCGCGCCGAAGTTTTTGGCGGCCGCTATGGTCTGGGGTCCAAAGAGTTCAAACCACGTGATGTTAAGGCGGTGTATGAAAATTTAATGCGCGGAACGTTGACGCATAACTTTACCGTTGGTATTGATGATGATTTAACGGGACTGTCGCTGAAAACAGATGCGGCGTTTGCCGTTGAAGACCCGAATTTCAAAACGGCAATTTTATATGGTATCGGGTCTGACGGAACGGTTGGTGCGGTTAAAAACATTGTGAAAATCGTCGGGGAAAATTCCGACCTGTATCCACAGTCGTACGCGGTATATGATTCTAAAAAATCCGGCGGCCTGACCGCGTCGCATATTCGTTTTTCAGATGCGCCGATTCAAAGCCAGTATTTGATAGAGGTTGCGGACTTCATCAGTGTTTCAAACTTTATGATTGCCCAGCGGTTTGATGTATTCCGTGGCCTGCGTGCGGGCGGTACCGTCATGATTAACACATCTATGGCGCCGGATGTGGCGTTTGCAAACCTGCCGCGCGACGCGCAGGAGCATTTGATTCGCATGCGTGCAAAGGTATATTTCCTGGATGCAAATGCCGCGGCGCGTGAATTGGGACTGGGGAATCGCATCAATACATTTATTATGTTGAATTTCTTTAATTTAACACATGTAATTGATCCGGCGGTTGCCGCAAAATCGGCCAAGGTTGCGATTGAAAAAACATACAAGAAAAAGGGCATGGATGTTGTAGAGGCCAACTGGGCCGCGGTTGACAGAGCCTCTGAATTCTTGCACGAGTACACCTTGCCGTCATCTGTTTCAAATTTTGCCCCTGATTTTGTCCCCGCCATGACGGCGGATGCCCCGGCCGAGATTGCAGGGACCCTGGGTGAAATTGCGGCCCAGCGCGGTGATGCAATTCCGGTATCCCGTTTCCGTATTGACGGTCAGTTTGGCGGCGGCCAGTATCCGGTCGGCACATCCAAATATGAAAAGCGCGCGATATCGGAAATGGTTGCAACATGCGATTTGGAAAAATGTATTCAGTGCGGCAAATGTGCGATGCTGTGTCCGCATGCGGCCATTCGTATCAAGGCCATGACCGCGGACGAGGCGGAACAGGCCCGCGCCGAAAGCATTATTGTTGTGCCGATGAAGACGCCGGAACTGGGGCCGGATATGTATTTTACATTAAATATATCGGCGGCGGATTGCACGGGGTGCAATATTTGTGTGAATAATTGTCCGGTGCGTGCGTTGGCGCTGCGCGCCGCACGCGAGGTTGGGGCGGAAAATCAGGCGCGTTTTGATGCGGCTGAAAAATTCCCGGATATGCCGCGTGAAAAGCTGAATCTGAATATTCCGAAACATTTGGAATTATTGCCGCATTATTTTGAGTTTCCGGGTGCATGTGCGGGATGTGGTGAAACACCGTATGTTCGCATGCTGTCGAGTCTTTTTGGCGACCGCATGGTTGTCGCGAATGCGACGGGATGTTCGTCTATTTACGGGGCGAATTTGCCGACAACACCGTGGACAACGGATGCAAATGGTCGCGGGCCGGCTTGGTCGAACTCGCTGTTCGAAGACAATGCGGAATACGGTCTGGGGATGCGCCTGGCGCTGAATCAAAAGCGTGATACGCTGAAATCATTGCTGTTTGAGCTGGGCTTTGAAAACGTCGAAGAAATGTTTGATGCCAATGGCGAAAACGCCCGCAAGATAGAGGCCGATATTCGTGAAAAATTGGCCAAAATGGATGGGCCGCGTGCTCGCATGGCGCTAAGCCTGATTGGCGAGATTGTGGATAAATCCGTATGGATTATCGGTGGTGACGGATGGGCGTATGATATTGGATACGGCGGTCTGGACCATATTTTGCACAGCGGTGAAAATGTAAACATCCTTGTTCTGGATACCGAGGGGTATTCAAACACCGGCGGCCAGCAGTCAAAATCAACCCCGTTCGGGGCCAGCATGAAATTTGCCATCGGTGGCAAAGAGCATGCAAAGAAAGACCTGGGGATGATTGCGATGATGTCGGGGGCATATGTTGCGCAAATTGCCATGGGTGCCAACCAGGCCCAGGCAATTCGCGCCATGCGCGAGGCGGAAAGTTATCCCGGACCGTCAATCATTCTGGCGTATGCGCCGTGCATTGCACACGGATATGCGCTGCAGAACGGGCCCCAGCATCAGTCGGATATGGTAAACACCGGTGCATGGCCGTTGTATCGCTTTGACCCGCGCCGCATAGAGCAGGGCGAGAATCCGCTAATGATGGATTCACCGGCGGCGACAACGGTGGCGCTGGAAGATTTCTTGAAAACGGAATCGCGCTTTAAGGCGGCCAGTGCGAATAATCCGCACTTTGATGTGTTGGTGGAAATGGCCAAGGCAAATAATCAGTATAAAACTGAGCTGAAAAAATATATCGCCCAGTTTGCGATGCATGATATGCCGGCCAAGAAAGAAAACGGCCAGGGCTAAAATATAAACCGGTAATAGGAAATCCCCCATCGGGGGATTTCCTTTGCAATATCCGCTTTTTATGCTATAATTCATAACGCATCGGGTGATACCCGATGTGGGGTGTAAGAACCTCTTGTAACTTTTAAACTCCACAACCGGTTGGAGGGCTGTGATATATCTAAATAAACGGCACTATTGTTACAGTAGTTCTTAACCTCCAACCGCCCTTCATCACGGCGGTGTTTTTAATAACTAAAAACCCATGGAGGAAAAAACAATG
>JAIDLK010000023.1 GCA_029051085.1 Alphaproteobacteria bacterium
CATTATATGTTTTAATCATTTATTTGCAAGTCATATTTTCATATAATTTTTTGTTATTGCAAAATCTTGAAACTTATTTATAATCGATGTTGTTTTTGGGGTGTCGTCTAATGGTAGGACAAGAGATTTTGGTTCTCTTTATCATGGTTCGAATCCGTGCGCCCCAACCAGGATAAACAAAGTCACCACACAGGTGACTTTTTCTTTAGAATTCCAATATATGCGCAGAGTTCGAATGTTTAATTTTTAAATCTGCTAATTTTCGCCGACTTTCGAACTATTTTGATAAAAATCACATTGATTTTTTGGCGCTTTTATGATATAATTCTATGGAAGTTGATGCGGCGATTTGACGCCGTTTTTTATTTTCACCCTGTGCGCCGCACAGGGATTTTTATTTAACCAAAGGGACCAACATGAAAATGCCGAATTTCTTGCGAGCGCTCATGACATCGCCCGCATATATGGATAAAAACAGTGCTGAATATGTCGCAGCAGAACAGTATCTAAAAATACTGTATCCGGGCAATGTCGCAACGGATGCATCTGGTCGTATGGCAGAGCCGGAATATGATATGACACTGGCCGAATTTTATAAAGCCCAGGCAAAGTTAGATGCAGACCTGGAAGAAGCAATCCAAGACGCCAAAGACGAGTATATGGACGAAACAGGAGAAGAATTGTCTGACGATGCAATTGATATAGAGTTAGAAGAAACCATTGAGGTTAACGTTTTAATGCCTGCTGGCAACATAGAGATTAAACAACTAGAAGTTTATACCCTCGATTTGCCAGAAGATAATAACAATCCTGACAAACCCGAAAAGCTCCGTCGCATATGGCGATGGCATAGCGAGGATGAAGACAACACCTGTGACGAATGCACATCGCATGATGGTGAAGTCTATGAATCTGAGGATGAGATTCCAGAAATCCCAGTACATCCAAATTGTCGCTGTTGGCTGACCGAAGAAGAAGTTGACCCATCGGGTCGCACCATTAGCACAAAGCCATACAAACCAAAAGTTTCGGAAGTTAAAAATGAAGTAGGAAAGGATGCAAAAGAAATGACGAACGAACAGAAATTTAACCAAGCATACGAGAAACTAAAAGAGCCAGAAGGCGGCTATACCAACGGAAAAAATCAAGTAAAAGACGAACCGACAAATATGGGAATCAAACAAAGCACATTGGATAACTATGCAAAAAATCATCCGGACAAAGATTTGCCAACCGATGTAAAGGATTTACAAGCCGACCAGGCACGGGAAATTTACAAAGAATTGTATTGGGATAACAGTAAAATATCACAGATAGAAAACGCTCGAATCCGAAATGCTTTGTTCGATATGCGGGTAATGAGTGGCCCAACAATTCCGACAAAAACACTGCAGCAAACTTTAAATGAGCAAATTGGTGCAAATTTGCCAAAAACAGGATATCTTGGCGATCAGACAATCAAAGCAATAAACTCTATCCCGGAAAGCAAAGTTGGTGATTTTATGAATGCACTGATTGAAAATAGAATGCAATCATTACAACAAATGACAAACTGGCCGACCGCAAAGGGTGGATGGACCCGGCGGACAAACGCATATTAATCCTGCTGGCGAAGCCATAATCCCTCAACAGTAGCGGACATTCCACAAAAGGCATGATAGGAGTCTGAATTTAGATATTTTGCATTCAGACTTCCATCTTGTAATAATTCAAATATTATTCCAACAGTAGCCAAATAATCCCAACCCTGTTTTTTATTATACATAGGATATTTATCTGTATAGATTACACTGATGTCATTATTTAGTATCAATTTCCCTTCTACATCGCAAATATGCAAGTCATACCATGATTCTAATTTGAAATCGCACTCCATGTCATTGCAATTGGATATTTTCATTTTTCCGCCAAAATACTGGTCTGCGCCATTCAATGTCCAAGCACCAATAATTCGGTGCAATACATTTTCATTTGCCATGATTGGCATTGGAAATAACAGATATACTAACAATACACAAAATAAGTTCTTCATGTTGCACATATTAAACCACACCATGGCATATAGTCAATAATAACAACACCCACAAGATAAACAACATTGGATAACTAATACCCTAACTGGTTAATATATCTTTAACAGATTCAATTTCATCTCTCATTTTGATTAAATCAGTTCGAAAATTGCTAGTCAGGCACAACCAATAATTCAACCGGCCTTGTGCCGGTTGAATTATTGAGGCAATGCGCGGATTATAATTGTTTGTTTCACACCACCGACACTTAGCGCACCAGGCGCATTTTTTCATTTAATAAAGAATCTATAGCCAGCTGATATTTATCTATCTCGGCATGCATGATGCTGTCATGACGATTTTTTACACGCGTTTCAAAGCCGTCTATCTTTTTCAGACGATGATTATAAATACTTATTTGACGGCAATTAAACTCATAAATTCCATGCAGAGAGCGCACCTCCGAATACTCTGAATACAGCATAAATACCATGGCGGATTGAGGAACAATAACAAATGCCGGCAACTTTTTGCGACGCACAATCTCGCACGCGCGTGCAATCAAATTTTCATTGTCACGACGCAATGTCGCAATTTCACGGGCATGGTCCGATACGTATCGATAATCAGAATTCCTGTTCAATGTTTTTTTTATACACTTTGCGCGCTCTGCACGCAGTTTATCTATTTTTGCGCGAGCATTATGTATCTGAACATTGATATCATGTATATCGGCCGCGGATTGCGCACCGGCACCCACCATCGACATAACAAACATCGCAGTAGACAGTAAAATCTTTCTTGTATCAATCATAGCAAGTGGAATAATATATCAGCCAATTACAATATCAACAAAAAACCGCCCCGAAAGGCGGTTTTTTTTTACGTCTTAGAATCGATATCGGCCATTTAGCATACCGGCATGGGACGTGTAATGTCCCCTTAATTCCAAATCATAGTGCAGACCAATCTCCATATGGCTATAAACCATGCTTAATCCCGCGCCCATTTCTGCGCCAAAACGATTTAAGCGTTTGCCAGACAGCCCATAGGTTCCCGCCCCGGGAATTATTACATCGACACCGTCTATTTGCGATACAACGTCATAATTTGCAGCCACACGCAGCTGGGGACGCAGTAAAAATGAATCAAACTTTGTAACATTTACCGAATATTTTGCACCGGCCGACGCCGTTACAAAATCCGCATCGGTCATGGTTGCCGATAAATCCATATTGTTCCGGTACTTGCCCAAGTCCATGTGCATATAGCTTAAGCCGACCTCCGGCGTTATGCCGTTTGCCAGTTCATAGCCGACCTTGGTCTGAATACCATGTGAATTAACATCACGGTCGGCTGTTACCGGTCGGCCAAAGGCATAAGACTTATAATCATATTCCGCCATGGTATAATGCGCCATTGCATTCACATACCACTGAGACGGCTTGTATTGACTGTATAAAAACAAAGTATTTGCCTCTATATCCGCATCATGGACCCGCATATCGGCATCCGCGCCATGAAAGGCATAGCCAGCACCAACCGTAAAGTCTTTGTTCACAATAATATCCAATCCGGCGGCAACACCAAGCATAGAATAATCGAATGCACTGCCGTTGTCTGTCTTGTTCAACATACCGTGGGCCCATGCATGCGAGACACCGTGTGTGATGTTCCCCAATTTGCGCCCCATATCGGCCAAGCGAATAGAAACTATGTTGCCTATGGAATTACGAATTCCGGTCGCAACCGATTGAACCAACGGGGTATTCTCAGGATTCAAAGCGGAGGCCGCATGTTCTATTGCCCCGGCATTACCACCGGCAAGCGTTTCCTGTACCATCAGCCCCAGGCCATTTAGTTTGTCGGAATCCGACTTAACCAAATTCAGAACCGTATTAGATGCAGCAGTCGACAGACCATTGTCCGCGGCAATCTCATCGGCAGATTTCAGGCCCGCACGAACCGTTGTTCCGCCGTTACGCCAATCCAAATTATAAATAGACGAATCAATTCCCGCAAATGCGGCGCCACCAAATATATTGTATTCGCCTTCGTCTTTTATAATAAGCGACAAATTACCATTACCTTCAAACACATCCGCGTTAAAAAGCGGAACTTCGTTATTCGCGCCGTCCAGCCACGCAATCAACGTACCGTCCAGATTAATTTTATTTACATCTATAACGGCCTTGCCCATATTCAACGTTGCGGCCGCGGCGATATTTACCGTGGCATCATCGCCTAAAACATTGCTGTTTAACGTATTGTTTCCGCGGGTTATATTTAAAGTTTCATTGACTGTTATTTCGGCACCGTTAAATGTGGCATCCGCAACCACAGCCCGGTCAATCGTAATACCACGACCAGCCCCCAGGGTATTAACCGTTCCGTTATCGATTGTTAAATCATTCAAGCCAACATATTCCTGGCCCACATTTTCATCTGTCATGTCATCAGTAACCACCGTTGCATTCCAGACAGCGCCATCTATTATATTCAAGCGAGAGGCGGTCACCTGCAACTTATCGTCCGATGGTTTTGCGCCGTTATATGCGCGCACAGTATTCCCGTTCCAATAAGATTCGGCACCCGCCAGTGTTACATTCACAAACGCATCTATCGCGGTTCCGGATGTCGGCTGGTCATACATGAAACGTATGTCGCCATTCATCTGCAGGGTGGCGGCGGCATCTGTGTTCACATTCACCGTCGCCCCACCGCGCGCAACAATTGCATCCTTGGCGGTGATTTTTGTATTACCTGTTACGTTTAATATTCCCTGGCTCATAGCGGCCAGTCCGGCAACCTTTGCATTGACATTTATTTCATCGGCGACCAAGTTGAATGTTGCAAAATTATCTCTTGCGGATGATGTGTTATTGGCCACATGAATTGCCGCACTGTTGGAGGCATCCGTTGTAACATCAAATGTCTTGCCATGAATATTTAATTCTGCGCCGCCGCCCAGCACCTGAATCCCATTACCGGCATCCGAATGTATTTTTATATTATCACCGGTGATATTTGCCTTGGCGCCAACCTGTACACTTATTCCAGTCGGGGTGGCTCTTGTTGCAGCCCCCTGGTTTATTATTTCTATATTGCGCGCATTTATTCTTGCAGTAGAATTATACAGGAATACACCGGCCGTCGGCGCAATAATTTGCAGACTTTCCGTTAAGCTGTTTCCAATGTATACCGTCCCCCCCAGCTGGGCCAATACGGCGTATCCCGCCTGAGATTCAATATAAATATCTTTTGTCGTTCTGTTTCCCAACAGTATGCCCGAGCCGGGATTTTGCGCGACAACACCGAATGCATCGCCACTGATGATACCAATATAATCTGTTGTCAAAACACCCGTTCCGCCATCCATAGACAGAATCGATTCCGCAATACACCCATCCGGATACAGTTCATTTAAATTGGTATTTTCTGTTATATAAAATGCCCGGGCAGGCAAAACTATCAGCGCCGGCAAAACCGAACAAACTTTCAATAAATTCCCAAAACTTTTTATATCAAACATACGGCCCTCCATGCAGCTATATATTTGTGTATAGCACATACTTGTTTATTAGCCTAGGATAAAATTCATAAATTGTTGTTGAAAGAAAAAAAACACCTATCGGCGGTTTTAATTTTTGGCAGCCCAAATCGAATTAAATGCAAACGAAATAATGGCAGAAATAATAAACATAGCGGAAATGCTGACCG
>JAIDLK010000024.1 GCA_029051085.1 Alphaproteobacteria bacterium
TTCCGACACAAACCAGCGCCAGCTGTTTATTCCACGTGGTTTCCTGCACGGCTTTTCCGTACTAAGCGACACTGCTGTTTTCGCATATAAATGCGATAATCTTTATCACCCGGAATCAGAATTTGGCATCAGATTTGACGATCCGGAAATTGGAATAGACTGGGGCATTCCGACAGATAAAATTATAACATCTGAAAAAGACCGTATTGCAAAAGGATTAAAAGATGTACCTAATAACCGGTAGCCGCGGCCAGTTGGGCCGCGAGCTGGCAAAATTGCTGCCGAATGCTATTTTGACAGATTCTGATTCACTTGATATCACAAATGCCGATGCCGTTAATGAATTTGTGCGCAACAATAATGTGGATACGATAATAAACTGCGCCGCATACACCGCAGTCGACCGTGCCGAAGACGATGAAGAGGCCGCATATCGCGTAAATGTAACCGGCCCGGAAAACTTGGCAAAATCCGGCGCCCGTATAGTTCATATATCAACGGACTATGTTTTCGACGGCACATCTAATATACCGTATACCACAGATGACGCAACATGCCCGGTATCGGCATATGGCCGCACAAAACGTGCCGGCGAGATTGCCGTTCTGGAAAACGCGCCCGCAGCAGTTGTAATAAGAACCGCATGGCTGTATTCCCCATATGGTAACAATTTTGTTAAAACCATGCGAAAACTTGGCGCAGAGAAAACTTCAATAAATGTCGTATATGATCAAATCGGAACGCCTACCTGTGCGGCGGACCTGGCCGGGGCGATTGTGGATATATTGCCGCAAATACATGATGGGATGCGCGAAGTATACCACTTTACAAACGAAGGCGTCTGCAGCTGGTATGACTTTGCATGCGCCGTGATGGAACTCTCAAAGCTGCCATGTAAAGTCAACCCTGTCCCGGGCACAGCATACCCGACTCGCGCGATACGTCCGGCATACAGTGTTCTGTCAAAAGAAAAAATAAAAAAAGACTTCAACATCACAATTCCACATTGGCGGGAGGCCCTTATAAAATGTCTAAAACAATTCTAGTTACCGGAGGCGCCGGATTCATCGGCTCAAACTTTGTTCCTTATTTCGCTGCAAAGTACCCGGAATATAATATTATAAATCTGGATAAATTAACATATGCGGGAAATCTGGACAATCTGCGCGAATGCGACAGTATGCCGAATTACACATTCGTCCAAGGCGACATTTGCGATCGCGAACTGATTGAAAAACTGTTTGCCGAACACGATATTCGCGGCGTTATTCACTTTGCCGCCGAAAGTCACGTAGACAACTCTATCAAAAACCCGGGGGCTTTTATAAAGACCAATATAGAGGGGACATTCAACCTTATCGATGTCGCATTCCGGCATTGGCACGAAGGACCGGGCAGGGTAAAACCTGATTATGAAGATGCCCGATTCCATCATATATCAACAGACGAAGTATACGGCACACTTGGCAACGACGGCATGTTTACAGAAACAACACCGTATGCACCAAACAGCCCTTATTCAGCATCAAAAGCCAGCTCTGACTTTATCGTGCGCGCATACCGTCATACGTTCGGTATGAATGTCACAACATCAAATTGCTCCAATAATTATGGCCCCAAACAGCACAGCGAAAAGCTGATACCGCATATTATTGAAATGGCACTGACCGGCCGTCCACTGCCAATATATGGACGCGGTGAAAACATACGCGACTGGTTATATGTTCTGGACCACGCCAAAGCCATTGACCTGATTTTTCATCATGGCCGGGCCGGGGAAACATATAACATTGGCGGTCGCAACGAACGCAATAATATAACAATCGTAAAAACTATTTGCAGTATACTGGATGAAAAAAGGCCGCGCGCCGACGGGGGCAGCTATGCAGACCAGATTACTTTCGTCACAGACCGCGCAGGGCATGATTTCAGATATGCCATTGATGCAACCAAGCTTGAGGAAGAATTAGGCTGGCGCGCAGATGAAACATTTGATACCGGAATTGTAAAAACAGTTGAATGGTATCTGAATAAATAAATCACCCGCCGAAAAGGCGGTTTTTTTCTAAAAAAATAAACCGGCTAAAATTAGCCGGCTATCTTGGTGGAGCTGATGGGACTCAAACCCACGACCTCTACGATGCGAACGTAGCGCTCTATCAACTGAGCTACAACCCCAAAAAATTGGTGCGGATAAGAAGACTCGAACTTCCAAGGCATTGCTGCCACTAGTACCTGAAACTAGCGCGTCTACCAATTCCGCCATATCCGCACGGTGTCTGGTATATTATATCAACTTTGCATGATTTGCAACAAGAAAATGCATAAGCGGCAATTATTTTTCCTCATCTGTTGACGTATCGCATATATCACCATAGCCCAACATTTTTTCCAAACGCGGGTGAGGGCGCACCCACACAGCCGCAATAATAATGTAAACAGCCAATGATACAAACGGATGCACCGCAGACATAAGTATGGCAACCACAAAGGCGATTATAGTCGGGTTCTCGCGATGCCCCGGTCGTAATGCACGTACGATAACAGCGTTTGAATCATGTGCACGTATTAACAACACCTCCAGCAGTCTATATGCGACAAAGCACATCATCAGCACCACACCATATGCGGCAACAGGTACCGGTGCGGCATGATTTTCATCAACCCACGCCGTAAAAAAAGGTATCAAAGAAACCCAGAACAAAAAATGCAAATTTCCCCACAGAACCGCGCTGTTTATACGCCGCGTCGCCGCCAGCAAATGATGATGGTTTATCCAGAAAACCGCTACATAAATATAACTCAATACATAGCTTAAAAAAACAGGCACCAAACGCCCCAGCGCCCCCACCGACACATCACGTGGCACCGCCAGCGCCAACACCATTATCGTAATCGCGACAGCAAACAATCCGTCGCTGAATGCCTCAAGTCTTGATTTTTTCATAGGCAAATTATAATACGCGCCCGCCTCACATGCCACGGGAAGAAAATCTTAACACCATGCCCATAAATACAAAGCATTATTTCACTTGCCCTGAAATTCGTTTTTTTGCTAACATTTTCATCAGAGATGAAGAATATTCTGATTTTTGCAACGTATGCCTTGATATCCGCAGGCGGCGCCCACGGCGCTGTACGTGATGGAAACGCCACTATTCGTCAAACATCAACCGCAACACCACAACGCGCAACAACGACCGAAAAATCAACAACTGCACGCACCGCCGTATTACCGGGCCGTACATCTGTAACATCACGTACCGTTGCGACACCTCAGAAATCAACGGCTCAGACCGTCACCGGCCGCACCGCCGCGACAACCACGGCCACGCCGCGCGCAACACAGGCAGCCACATCACGCAGCGCGACGAACGTCTCTGCAAGGGCGGCATCAACCCCGGTTGTGGCACGCGCCGCCGCAACCACCGCCACAATGTCGACAACGCGCGTCGGTGCCGAATACGAACAATGTAAAAACGCATTTTTTACCTGTATGGACCAGTTTTGCACGTTAAAAAACGATGACTATCGCCGCTGTTCCTGCAGCAATCGTGTATACGATTTAACCGAAACCCGCAAAGTACTACAGGATGCCGGCGAACAGCTGACGGTCTTTACAGAAAACCTGAACGTTGTCGGCATGACCGCCGCCCAAGCCGCGGCCATGAAAACCGCCTCCGAAGGGGAGAATGCCCTGACTTCGGACACATCCGCATCAAAGGCACTATTACAGGCAATAATGAATTCCATTCGCGGCACAGACAGTAACGTTGGTGGGAAGTATTCAGACTTAAACAGCATAAACATATCGTTTGATACAACAAACGCATTTGGGATGTCTGATGCCGGCCAGGCCATTGCCGCCTATAACGGCCAGAATTTATACACCGCAGTATACCCGCAATGTCGTAATGCGGTAAAGGCCGACTGTAACGACGCATCGCTGCAACGCGCAGTAACCGCATACCTGATGGCCATAGAACAGGATTGCAACACCGTTGAAACCGCCATATCAGAAAAACAAAAGCAAATGAAATCCGCCGTCCGCGAAGGCAGTGCGATGCTGGATTTGGCACGCGTTGAAAACCGGCAAAAACATAACTCCGATAACATTGCAACATGCCTTGCGAATGTCGAGTCGGCAATACTCAGCGAAGAGGTTTGCGGTGCCGACTATCACAGATGCCTGGACAATGGCGAATTCATAGATATAAGCACTGGCGCCCCCATCGCAGGCGTTGCCAATTTCTATGAGTTGGAGAATCTGTTGAAGTTCCCGTCAGGTATTGACGCCGCCGATCAGCAGCTGACAAAAGTATACAGCAATCGTGTATTTGTTCAAAACTTTGAAAAACGTGTAAAAAAATTCGCGCAACCGGCACTGGACAAATGCACCGAGCAGGCAGACACCGTATGGTCCGAATATCTTGATAAAGCCATGCTTGATATATTCTATGCACAAAAGGCCAAGGTGGCGGAAATACGTCAAGGATGCTTTGACTTTGTATCGGCCTGTTATATGAACGGCGACACATCCATTACGGCCGCAATGAAAGAGCTGATTGGCGATTCCAGCGTTATTGTACAGCCGCATCGTATCGTATTAAATGACAAGTTATGCACCGATTATGTAAACTCTTGCAACAATATGTTTGACAATGACATAGTAAAAGAATACATACAAAAGCGCACCGATACTGATACATTAACCGCATGCCGCGCAGTGGTTAAGCAATGTTTTGACAAATACGGCGGCAGCCGCTATGAAAACTTTTACTACCCGTACAGCGGCCTGTTCAAGGACAAAAACAGCGCGCCCGATTGGTTCACCCTATATGAAATTGATGAAAATGGCCCGCTTACCGTCACATACACGGCCGACGATGGCACAAAGGTAACCAAACAGGCCAGCTATAAATCAGAATGCGCCAAACAGTTAACAACCATTGACGCCTGCAGCAGCCAGGAAATGGTTGAGCTGGCCTTTGGCGGATTTGATAAAATGAAAGGAATGTCAAAAATCGATACAAAAGCAGGGCAAATCTGGTTTAACAAAGATTCCGATACGTCCAGTCAAATATATGGCCTCTTGACACCTCAAACCACAGACACAGATACAGACAAACACCAATACAATATTATAAAACATCGTAATTTGCGTCCCACAGGTGTTGCGACGGAAACATACAATCAGATAATTGACACCCTAACAACACAGTGCAGCAATCTTCAGGGGCGCTTTGTGGAATATCAGTTTATACGTCCGGGCGTATATGAGACGAATGATTTCTGTAAGTCGAAATTCAGCACCGGAATTTACAAAGCTCTGGCAGACTCGTTCAGAATCGCAGACGGCGAGGATATGTGTCCACGTGACTATAATCTGAATGTCCAAACGCAATCTTGGGGCGCATGTCTGTGCTGGGAGAATGGCGGCCGCCGCAGCAAATGGGGCAAAAGCGCAAAATGCGTCGCCGAAATACCTGTCGACCGCGAGGCCATGGACAACACATGCGATCTTGAAGGCTCTAAGATAAACGATCAATTTACAGGTACGCTAACCAGCTCGCATCCTATTGACAACTGGTGCCTAATTCCGCCATCATTCCGCGGCGACAATCTGGGGCTGTGCATTGACATCAACAACTGTAATCTAGAACATATGCCGGAAGGAATGGAATAAAAAAGAGCCGTAATTTGTACGGCTTTTTTATTCTCTTCACTTTTTATTTTACAATCGCATTCCGTATGCCCACCGCAATTATACCGGCCGCACCACCGATATCGCGGCGCCATAACTTATCCGCAGATTTTAAATCGGCAATCATCCTTTCGCGAACGGACGGAATAGTCAGCTGGCCGAATGCATCCATAACGCATTCCGCACGCGCCGCCGACCCCAAAAACTCAGGATATACACCACGCTTTAATAAAATGTTAACCAAAGAAACCCACCGCACATTTATAACCTGTCGGACAAGCCATGTTGTTACAGGATTCATTTTATAAACGATAATCGCCGGCACATGCATCATCGCCAACTCTGCCGAAACAGTGCCGCTGGCCGCGATTGCAATATAGGTGCGCGAATACAAATCATAACGATTGGACGACGACACCAGCTCCACCGGGATATTCCATTTGGCCGTCTCTGCCGCCACATACGCGCTCGTTGTTTCCACAGTTGGAATTGCAAATTTATATCCCCTATATCCGGAGCGGCTGATAATGCCGGCAACCTGACGCATTAGCGGCATCAGGCGCCGAACCTCGGACATTCTGCTGCCTGGAATAAAAGTTATAACCTTTTCATCGTTGGCGACCTTTTTGGACCGATTATATTTTCCAATGATGCCGTCTGCAATCGGATGTCCAACGGCAACCGTATCCAAACCAAACTTTGTGAAATAGGGCACCTCAAAATCAAAAAACGCATATAATTTATCAAACGTACGGGCATATTTTTTTGCGCGCCCCGGTCGCCAAGCCCACACCTGTGGTGCAACAACATGATGAAATTTCAAACCGCCTGCAATCAGCTCGCGCCCGGCTGCAGATTTTCGCAGTTCTTTGATGACACTGCGCGCAAATCCCGGCGAATCAATAGTTAAAACGACCGATGGCCGAATGCGAATAATCTCGTTTACCGTCTGGCGAATACGACGGGTCAATGTACGCGCATGCGCCAAAACCTCAACCACACCCATAACAGACAAATCAGCCATCGGAAACAAAGATGTCAGACCGGCCGCCGTCATATTTTCGCCCCCGACACCATAAAATTCAACTTCGGGCATTTCCGACATTATACGGGCACCCAGAACATCCCCCGAGACCTCGCCGGCTATGATAAATACTTTTGTATTATTCTGCATTTTTTGAAGTACCAATGCCACGCTTTGAACGATTTTCAATAAAATCTATGGCATCCATGGCATATTTGTTATTCTTGACTTCTTTGCGAACACGGTTCAGGCGCTCGGTCACGGTACCTTCTGTGTCACGAAAAACAGCCGAATATACATTGTGAATTGCGTGCATATCTTCGTTTGTAAAACCATGCCGCATCAGTCCTACACGGTTAATTGTGCGGTAAACCGCGCGCGGATTGCCGTCATATATCGCATATGGCAAGATATCATTTCCAACACCGGACATACCGCCGACAAATGCATTTCGGCCAATTCTTGCGAACTGCAGCACCATTACACCACCGGATAATATTGCAAAGTCTTCTATTTCAACATGCCCCGCGACCTGAACCAGGTTTGACATAACGACACTGTTGCCAATCTTGCAATCATGTCCGACATGGGCATTTACCATAATCTGACAGTCATCCCCGATAACAGTTCCATCTGATGCCGGCGTTCCGGAGTGGATTGTTACATATTCGCGAATCCGACAGCGCTTACCAATACGCAATCCTGTCATCGCGGCCTCGTCCTGCCATTTCAAATCTTGACTCATCACACCCAGAACCGCAAACGGATAAACGATGGAATCATCACCAATGGAAGTATGGCCGTCTATTATAACATTGGAAATTAACTCTACACGGTCGCCCAAAACAACATTCGGACCAATAATACAATTAGGCCCAATTTTACAATCGGCGCCCACAACGGCGCCTTCATGAATAATAGCGGTTGGATGTATGCTCATAAGAATACTCACTTTATTTAATCATCATTTCGCCTGAAATGATACACTATCCGCCAATTGATTGGTATTAAATAAATATAACGAATTATAACAAGAACTTTGATTCCGCCCACAGACTGGATTTTGATGCGCCCGCACACGCCCACAACATTACCCCCAATGCACTTATGACCGGCAAAGTTGTTACCATGCCAAAGGCGAACAAGACAGTCGCCCTGAAGCGCACCCTCAAATTTTCGGGCACGGACGCCGCATGCCAAACAGACATTGCAAACATTGCAAACATTGCCGCAATCGCCCCTAAGAATACCGGGACAGACTCAGTCAATAAAAACAACACTATCGCCAGCATGACAATAAAGCGCATCATCCATTTTAATTTTATGTATGCACTGTTATGAAT
>JAIDLK010000025.1 GCA_029051085.1 Alphaproteobacteria bacterium
CGCGAGAATGCGGGTCTTATTACACCTTTTCGTGCCGTTGCCGAACGTATAAACGCCGCCCGTTTGGCCCAGATAGGGGCGCCGGAGGTTGCATATAACGGCGAACTGAGCGGGAATTTTTCCGAACGTGATGTTCCGGCTCCGCTAAACCTTGTGTTAAAGGTGGGGGCATTGGTTGTTTTTGTAAAAAACGGCGACAAATGGCATAACGGCTCGATGGGTATTGTGCGCAGTTTGGGGGCGCGTGAAATTGTTGTCCAGTTATTGTCGGATAATCACGAGACGGTATCGGTTCGACCTGAAAAATGGGAAAAAATTGAATACACTCGTGACGAGAATGACCGACTGACGGAAAACGAAGTCGGCGCATACCGCCAGTTCCCGCTTAGCCTGGGGTACGCCATGACAATACATAAGGCCCAGGGCAAGACGCTTGATGCGGTTGTCGTGGATATTTCACGCGGTGCATTTGCCCACGGCCAGGCATATGTTGCATTGTCCCGCACACGCCGCGCCGCCGATATGCATATTGCGGCACCATTACGTCCGCGTGATGTTATTTTTGATAGTCGGGTTCTGGATTTTGTGAATTCTGTGCGGGAATAATTTTACTGCGGTTTAACAGTTGGCTGTTTCGGGCCGAAGATACCTGGCCGCCGCTTACCAGGAAATGGTCGTATAACTCAATGTCAAATGGCGCCAGCATATCCTGAATCAGCGTTGTTATTTTTATGTCCTGTGAAGAAAAAGGAACACCGGCCGTCGGATGGTTGTGCAGCATTACGATACTGCGCGCGTTTAAGTTAAGCGCCCGTCGTGCAATTTCGCGCGGATAAACCGCCGACCAGTCTATTGTCCCGACACTATGCGTTTCATCCAACAACATTTTATATTCGTTGTCCAAATATAGTACGTGAAATTCCTCTATATCCTTGCCGCCCAACAGGGTCAGGCAATAATTTGTAAGTACCGGAACGGAGCGATAAATTTGCCGCTTATCCAAGTGTTCCCGATATTCCGCCAGCATCGCATGTCGCAGTGCCTTTAAAAATATCGCCGTATTTCGTCCCATTCCCGGATATTCCATCAGGGTATCCAACGGCAGACTGCAAATCTGATGCAGGCCGCTGTACTTTTGCAACAATCCGCGTGCCAGCGGTCGCACATCGCGTCGTGGTATCGCAAACGACAGCAATAATTCCAGAAATTCATAATCAGTAATTTTATCGTCAAGAAACTTTTGGCGCAGCCGCTCGCGGTGCCCGATATGAAATGCCGTATCTGATTTCGCCGCTGTTTTCTTCATCATAGTTGCCGTGTCATCAAAATCGCATCAATGCCGTCATAGTATTGTGGGCGAATGCCGGCCTCGGCATATCCGGCCGTACGGTACAGCTCGCGCGCCGCAGTATTGTCGCGTGCGACCTCTAAAAACATTTTTGTTGCACCGCGTTTTTTTGCGTCTTGTTCCGCTATGGCCAGCATTGCCGCCGCAATCCCGCCACGACGTGCCCGGGGCGCCACCCCGATTGTGATAATCTCCGCCTCGTCTGCGACAACGCGATATACGATAAAGCCGTTTTCACTGGCGATTATATCACAGCCGGATTTTTTCAAATCGCTGAAATCAGATGCGCTCCACGGTTTGTGTGGAAAACAGGCCGCGTGAAGTTGTTCTAGCTGTTGCAACATTTTTTACTCTCTTCCGCATAACTTGGGCGCAGATACATCGGCACAGCCGGGGATGTATCGCCACCGGCCAGTTTTGTGCGAACAATTTGCGGCGCCAGTGTCAGGTCGAACGGCATATGACCGACCGTTCGCGGACATTCCATCTGGCGCGTTTCCACTTCATCAATAGACATTGTTTGAGGCGCTGTTTTGGGCGAGGCCACAAAAAAATCCCCGCGACCGGATTCTATTGCGACAAACGCATCTGGCGCCGCCGCCAGATACAGCTCAAATGCATTTATGCCGACCACCGGGATATCCAGTCCCAGCCCCAGTCCCTTTGCATACGCAATGCCCAAGCGTACGCCGGTAAAACTGCCGGGGCCGACAACCACGCCGATGGCATCCAAATCGCGCCAAGACAGCCTGCATTCCGATAAAAATTTCTCGCATTCCAAGGGCAGGGCGGTCGACTGCTTTTCCACCTCTATGGATTTATGGTGGACGTCGGTTGCAAACTCAATTCCTTTTCCCGATGTGTTAATTACAAGAATCATTTTTATCCGCTTTATTTTTGTTTTGCTTTTTTGTGTACTTGTGCAAACAGCATTGCCGCCATGCGCCCGTGGAGATTTGTGGTTTTTCCTGATTGTTTGTCATGGGCGGTGAAATTATGTGCGGTTATTGTTTGTGCGTAATAATACGGATAAGATGCCTCTGCAATAAATTTGTATTGCTCCGTTTCCAGTGCATATCTTTCGTGAATAAATCCGACTTCAAAAGACGGCTTGGAATTTGTTCCTTTGATTGCTTTGTAAAACTTATATGCTTGAAAAATATTCATTACATTTGCTCTTTGCTTTCAGGTTATCTTACAGTGCCGCGCTGAATCCGATACGCTTTGATATACCGGCGGATTTTCTAATCGCCAGCAGGCTGTCAATTTTTGTCGGTGTGAATTCCGTGCGGGTATCATTGCCGTCATTTTCCAGCAGCGCGCGTCTCAGCATCGCGGTCAGCTCGCGCTGCAGCTGGCGAACGCCTTGCTCGGATGTATAGTTGCGGATTATATGACGTATTGCCTCGTCATCAATTACAATGTTTGCCGTATCCCATCCTGTATCTGTCGCCGCACGTTTTACCAAGTGTTCACGCGCAATGCGAACTTTATCTTCTTCGGTATAGCCCGGGATTTCTATAATCTCCATGCGGTCTTTCAGGGCGCCGGACATATTCAGGCTGTTTGCTGTTGCGATAAACAATACATTCGACAGGTCGAAATCAACCTCCAGATAATGGTCGCGAAAAGTTTTGTTCTGCTCCGGGTCCATTATTTCCAGTAATGCCGCCTCCGGGTCGCCGCGCCAATCGCGTCCCATTTTGTCTATTTCGTCCAGAACAATAACGGGATTGTTTGTATGGCTGCGCTTTAAGGCATCCATAATACGGCCCGGCTGGGAACCAAGATAGGTCTTGCGGTGGCCGCGGAAATGTGCCTCGTCCGAAATTCCCCCCAGTGATATGCGCTGATATTTACGCCCCAGCGCATCCGCGATTGACCGACACAAAGATGTTTTGCCAACACCCGGCGCACCGACAAAGCATAATATGCTGCCGCGATTGCTGCCGGTCTTTTTCATTACGGCAATGTGTTCCAGTATGCGTTCTTTTATAAGGGTCATGCCGGAATGCTGGGCGTCCAGTGTTTTCCGGGCTGCATTCAAATCGATTTTGGCCGGCGCTGTTTTTGCCCACGGCATTGCCAGCAGCTCGTCCAAGTACGCTTTCAGCAGTGCGCCATCATTTGACATTGGCGCCATGTTGCGCATTCTGCGCCATTCTGACATTGCTTTCTCGCGTGCCTCAACCGGCAGGGGGGATTTTTCAATCCGACGCCGCATGTTTTCGGCATCCATTTCTTCGGCATCGTCGCCCATTTCTTTTTGAATGGCGCGCATTTTTTCCTGTAAAATTGCCTCGCGCCGGCCGGATTCCATTTGCTGGTGTATGCGGCGGTTTATTGAATCTTCTATCTTTGCGGTTTCCGCCATCAGATTAACCTGTTCCAGCAGCAGCACCAATTTGTCTTTCCATGATGTCGCGCGCAGTACCGCGACGGCCGCATCGGTCTCTATATCCGCCATCTGGATAACCGCATCAACAAATGCCGGCATGGGATAGTTTTGAATAATATTGCGCAGTTTTTCCATTTTTATTTTGCGCACGGATGCCAATGCCTGCAGATTTTCTGCAATTCTATCGCGCAGAGCGATTGTCTGCTCGGAATTTGCATCGTCAATATTTTCAATCGGGGTTACGTCGGCTGTAAACAGATTGTCTTTAACTGTAATGTCGCTCAGGCAGACCGCATCGGTTGTGCGTATTATTGCATGTATTGCCCCGTCCGGCATGCGCAGTACCTGGGCGATGTCGCCAACTGTTCCTGTATCAAAAATATCGCCGGGCACAGACGGGTAACCCCAACTGTGCTGAGCCGCCAGAACCAAGCGGCGATTGGATTCCATTGCCGCCTCTATACATGCGACAGACATCGGATTATCGATGTAAACCGGCACGGTAAGGCCCGGATGAACAACCAAATCTCTAAAGGGAAGTATATATTCTTTCATGGTTTCCATAATATAAAGTTTTTTTATAAATTTTCAAGGCAATAAAAAATCCCCGTCATAGGGGGATTTTCTTGTGTCATAAGTGCTTTTTAGCGACGACGATTGTTATAGCCGTTATATTGTGCACCTGTGCTGCTGCGCTTTGACAGATAGCGTGCCGCAATCAGAACCAGCCATTCCATGGACAGTGCGCCCATCCAGCTCAATTTACCTTCAATTCCCGGAACCCAGCCCAGAACATATACCAATTGAGCCACAAAAGATACATACAGGATGCCAAATACGCCCGTAAAGAATACTTTTTTTACTTTTCCAAACATTTTTTTGCCTTTTCTATTTATTTATAAACAAATTGCCGGGATTTCTGGTGCCAGGCACCCGGCGGGCCCCGCAATCGCTAAAACGAATAAGGTCAACAATCGCCAACCGTATTCAACGCCATATTAGGCAGCCATTGCAAGGCGAACATTGTCGTTCGCAGCGATTCTATCGCCATTCAGTTTTTAAACGGCTTTTAACGACGCCATGTCGGATTCAATCTTTTGCCTTTACTGCGCCTGTCGAAACTGTGTCAGCCCCATAGATTTTTATTGGTGGAGCTGCCGGGTACCGCCCCCGGGTCCAAAACGTCTATTCCGCAAAGACTTCAGAATCATCATCGCTTTCGCGACCCTGCAATTATAATCTTTTACAGTGGAAATTGCAAGTTTTTAAGTTATAATGCCAAAAAACAGGACTGAAAAATGAAGTTTTTGGACAAAGCAAAAATAAAAATCAAAGCAGGTGACGGTGGCAACGGCGCGGCCAGTTTTCGTCGTGAAAAATATATTGAATACGGCGGCCCCAACGGTGGTGACGGTGGGCGCGGCGGTGACGTTGTCTTCCGTGCGGTACCGAATGTTAATACTTTGATTGATTATCGCTATAAGACCAGCTTTGCGGCCCAGCGCGGCCAGAACGGCATGGGAAAAATGCGTACCGGATATTCCGGTGATACGTTGGTTTTGCCGGTGCCGACCGGAACGGTTATATTGTCTGAAAACGAGGAAATAGAATACGCCGATTTAAATGAAGATGGCATGGAATACCGTGCGGCCCGTGGCGGCAACGGCGGCTGGGGCAATCTGCACTTTAAAAGTCCGACAAATCGTGCCCCACGCCAGGCAAATGACGGTCTGCCGGGTGAAGAGCGCACGGTTGTCCTGCGCTTAAAGCTGATTGCTGATATTGGCTTGGTCGGATTCCCGAACGCGGGAAAATCAACGCTGCTGGCGGCGGTGACTTCGGCCCGCCCGAAAATTGCAAACTATGCATTTACAACATTGAATCCCCAGCTGGGGGTTATGTACGCCCACCAGCGCGAATTTGTTTTGGTCGATTTGCCGGGACTTATCGAGGGGGCGCACACAGGTGTTGGACTGGGTGACCGCTTCCTGGGGCATGCGGAACGCACCAAGATGATTTTGCATGTAATTGATGGCACCGAAGAAGATTGGGCGGCGCGCTATGCGGCGATACGGCATGAAATGGATTCATACGGCGGCGGCCTTGTTGGCAAGCCTGAGATGGTTATAATAAATAAAATCGACGCAATAGAACCCGAAGTATTAAAGCAGCGCATGGCGGATTTCAAAAAATCCTTCGGGCGCAAAAAGAAGCCGGAAATCATGACAATAAGCGCCGCAGGACGCGTCGGTATTACAGAGCTGATTGCGGCGGTGGAAAAGAAATTTTTAGGATTGGAATAATCATGTATAGAAATCCAATGGCCCTTCATAAAACAGAGGCGGAAAAGCGTCGCGCTTTTCGTGCCGCGGCTGCGGCCGGTGCGGTGGCTTGGGATGCGCGGGGGCGCGAATATCCTTTGCGTACTCTGAAAATAAAGGACGTTGAATATGTTGCCGGTGCGTGGCGTCTGCAAAACAAATTTGACGGCCATATTCAGCTGGTTCGCGGTGAAGAATATGTGTTGGACGAGCGTCTGAACAGGGTCGAAAGCAATCATTTTGAGTTTTATAACGCCAGACTTGTAGGCATAAACTGCTATGGCCGGTTTACGATAGCCGGTGCAAAAGTCATTGTTGCAAAATATGAAACGGATGATGAAACGCATTGGGCGTATGGAAATACGTTGGAGCAGGCGCGTGCATTCCTTGGTATAAGTTTGTATGACAAATACAGGGATTTGATACATTCTGCCGCATGCAAGAAAAAATTGTCACGCAGTTCCAAATAATTTTTTGATTTTTATATGCTTGTCTGTTAGTATCCTTTGGGAAAGTAATCATAAAGGAGTAAAATATGGCACTATCATTAAAAGGCACACAGACTGAAAAGAATCTGTTGACGGCGTTTGCCGGTGAATCCCAGGCGCGCAATCGTTATACATTCTTTGCGTCCAAGGCCAAGAAAGACGGCTATCAGGCCATTGCAAACATTTTCTTGGAAACGGCGAACCAAGAGAAGGAGCATGCCGCACGTCTGTTTAAATTTTTGGAGGGTGGTGATTTGGAAATAACTGCGTCGTTCCCGGCGGGAAAAATTGGCGACACGCTGGATAACTTAAAGGCGGCGGCATACGGCGAACACGAAGAAAATACCGAAATGTACCCGAAGTTTGCCCAAATTGCGGCCCAGGAAGGCTTTCCGGCAATTGCAGAAGTTTTGAAAAATATTGGTTATGCGGAACGCTATCATGAATCTCGCTTTCGCGCATTGGCCGAAGCCATTGAAAACGGTACATTGTTCAAATCTGATAAGATTGTTATGTGGCGTTGCACGAATTGTGGCAACTGGCACATCGGAACCGAGGCGCCGGAAGTATGTGCGGCCTGTCTGCATGAACGTGGCTATTTCATCAGCGAAGGTGTCGTATCCCGCTGTGATACCAGCGAAGGTTTTTGCGAATATACAAACAAAGACTAAAAGTTGTTTGTTCCAAAACCCAAAAAGACCCGAAATCGGGTCTTTTTTTGGGCCGTAGCAAGCTGTATTAAAATTTAATGGGTTTAAGAGCCCGTAGTATATGAGCAGTTTGATGTATAAACATACTTTCCGGCTTCTGTTGGTATTTCAGAATTTGCTTTTATATAACAGTCAGACTGTGCCGCCAATCCCTCTTTGGATGCAACATATGAGGCCGCTCCTATATACAGAGTTGAATCGTCGGATGCCTTGGGGCATGCCGCGCATGTCAGGTCTGAATTAGAGGTCGTCCCAGCCGGCACCCCAAACTCCAAAAAAGTCCCCGCGTTTGTTGCATAGTATCCGTCGGCGCATCTGTATAAAGTGGTTGCGCAATTTGAGCAGCCGCTGGCGGTTGAAAGTGTGGCGGTACCTGTTTGACGGCCGGTATAATTTGGTATACCCCAGCTTATACTTGAAAAACAGCTGGTCGTGCATCTTTCAATTGGCGCTATTGTTGCACATGAGGTTGTTCTGCATGAGCAGCTACCGTCACACAAATATAGTAAGCAAGTATCCTTCATCTTACCACCGCCACCTATGCCGTAATCGTCCTCAATGCAATCTGTGGTTATCGCAAATTGTGCTTGAGCGTTGGAAAGTGTATTGCATTTTGTTCCGACCGCTATTGTTGTCCCCGGGCAATAAGATACGGCATTACAAGGAGATAGGTATAAACTTCCTAGGACTGCCAGCGTTGAAATTAGATATTTTTTCATATATTCCCCCATTATTTTCTGCCTAATAAAAAGGAACGTTTTCATTATGGCTACTCTTTGAAAAAATTTAAGCCCAGAAA
>JAIDLK010000026.1 GCA_029051085.1 Alphaproteobacteria bacterium
GGGGAATATCAGCCACGCTTGAAATCGTTGGAAAGTGCATTAGATAAGCTTACGGCAGATTGTAAATTTACGCTGGGGCGGTGTGTTATCCGACGCCTTGGGACGCGAATTTTAATCGCCCGCGAAGGGGAATGTACAAGTTTTAGGAAAAGACATGAAAACAAGCATAAAAAATAAGAAAAACAGTTTTTGGAAAAATAAAAAAGGTGACGGTTCGTCAATATTTTTGGTGATTTTCATCGCCTTGTTTGTGGCGGTTGTTGCGCGCGCCTTTATGGCGGGCGGTTCTACGCCTGTAAATATCGGGGCTGGGCGCACAGCACCGGTGGAGTTATCTTTTTCCGATGTTTTGCGTCGTGCACCCGATATAAAAACCATGCAGATTCACGGTCAAAATGCGCGCGGAACTTTAAATGACGGCACCAATTATCATGCAACAATTGCATATGACCCCGAATTATTGGAAAAACTGTCATCCAATGGCGCCTCTATTTCAATTGATACATCAAAATCATGGTTGGACCATTTGGGAACATGGGTGCCGATTTTGATGGGTATATTGTTTATATGGTGGATTTTCCGTGGCATGCGCGGCGCGGCCGGTGGCGGGATTGGGCGCAGTATACTGGGGCAAAATCCGACAAAAATTGCCACCGGCAGCAAGACAACATTCAAAGATGTCGCCGGCATTGATTCTGAAAAACAGGAATTGATGGAAATTGTGGACTTTTTGAAAAACAAAGACAAGTTCAAAGCCGTTGGTGCCCGCGTGCCGCGTGGAATCCTGCTGTCTGGCCAGCCCGGAACCGGTAAAACATTGCTGGCCCGTGCCATCGCAGGCGAAGCCAATGTACCTTTCTTTGCCGCATCCGGCAGTGATTTTTCCGGCATAATCGTGGGACTTGGCGTGGCAAAAATCAAAGAAATCTTTGAAATGGCAAAGCGTAATGCGCCGTGCATATTGTTTATCGATGAAATAGATGCCATCGGCCAGCGCCGCAGCCAACATTCATTTAACGACCAAGACCGGGAACAGACCTTGAACCAGCTGTTAATTGAAATGGACGGCTTCTCGAATGATACCGGAATTATCGTGATTGGTGCCACCAACCGTGCGGATATGCTGGACCCGGCATTACTGCGCCCCGGGCGCTTTGACCGCCAGGTTTATATCGAGCTGCCCGATATGGCCGGTCGCCGTGAAATTTTAGATTTGTATTCGAAAAAAGTAAAAATCGATAGCAATGTAAATTTACAGGACGTGGCGCGCGGAACAACCGGATTTTCTGGCGCGGATCTTGAAAACCTGTTGAACGAGGCCGCGCTGCACGCAGTGCGCAGTGGTCGTAATGAAATTGCGCCGGCCGATATCGAAGAGGCCAGGGATAAAATTCTGATGGGCCCGCGCAAGATTCGCAAAATGCGGCCCGAAGATATCAAGCTTACCGCATATCACGAGGCGGGCCATGCATTCGTTTCTCAGATGTATGCGGATGTTACTGACCCAATACACAAGGCGACAATTATTCCGCGCGGACGCGCCCTGGGCATGGTTCAGCATTTGCCAATAGATGACAAGGTTTCCATGACAGTATCAGAGGTGCGTGCAAACCTGGCCGTATCACTGGCCGGTCGTGCCGCCGAAGAAATCTTCTTTGGCGCGGACAAGATTACAACCGGTGCGGAATCGGATATTGCATCGGCGACCCGCTTGGCGCGCTATTCGATAACTACGGCCGGTCTGTCGCCGAAAATAGGTATGGTTGCGGTAAATCAGGCGGCGGCATTCAATTCGCGTGCCCCGTTGGAAAACGCATCGGAAAAGACGGCCGAGATAGTGGATGCAGAAATTCGTGCATGGTTGGATGCGGCATATGCCGACGCATCAAAGCTGTTGCGGGCAAATCGTGAAACGGTTCGCCATTTGGCCGAAGAGCTGTTGGCACACGAAACCTTAACCGGCGACCAGATTAAGGCGATTGTTTCCGCCAAGAAAAAGAAGGCGGCGCCCCGGGGACGCAAAAATGCAGCCAAAAAATCAAAATAAGTTTGAAATATTGCGCATGCCGCCCGCCAACACCAATTCCGTATTGGTGGCATGCGGCGGTAATGCGGCGATTTTCGACCCGTGGGGGCGTGCGGATGATTGGGGCCGGGTATTAAATGAACGTGGCCTGACCCTGCGCGAGATATATGCGACGCACGGTCATCCGGACCATATTTCCGCCGCGGTGGACCTGGCGCGGGAACATAATGTGCCTTGGTATATGTCGCCGGCGGATAATTCGCTTATCGGCTGGGGGAACGAGCTGTTGGATTTCTTTTCCATTCCGCATATCTGCGCGCACTCGGCAAATCCGTCGCCGATTATGCCCGGTCGCCGAAATGTACTGGATTGTATCCCGATGGATGTTATCGCCGCGCCGGGACATACGCCCGGTGGCCTGTGCTTTTATTTCCCGAATGAAAAAATATTGCTGACTGGCGATACCGTTTTTCATGATGGCTTTGGGCGCTATGATTTTCCCGGCGGTAATCAGCAGATTCTGTTCCAATCAATTTCCAATCTGTATACTCTGAACCTGCCGGCGGATACATATGTTGTGCATGGGCATGGACCGGATTCCACAATCGCCGGCTTAAAAGAATCAAACCCATATTTTCGTGCCATATAGTAATCGGATATAAGAAAAGGCGGGTTAACCCCGCCTTTCTACATTTGTATAAATAAATTTGGCTTGTCCTTTAACTGATCTATCGCCTTGTCTACAACCTTGCGGTATTCAAGGAACTTTTTCTTATCGCCCGCATCCAGATTGCTTATCGCCGGCAGTTTTACTGTCATCGGATTTACATGCTTGCCATTTTTTATAATTTCATAATGCAAATGCGGCCCCGTTGACAATCCCGTAGAACCGGCATATCCGATAATCTGTCCCTGGCGTACGGTTGTGCCGACATTTACCCCTTTGGCAAAGCGCGACATATGTGCATACAGTGTTTCAAATGTGCCGTTATGGCGTATTTTTACATAGTTTCCATGCCCGCGGTTATAGCTGCGCGCGACAACGCGTCCTGCACCCGCCGCAGGAATAGGGGTCCCGGTCGGTGCGCGAAAGTCCACGCCCTTGTGTGCGCGGGTATATCCCAGAACAGGATGCTTTCTGCCGCCGGAAAAACTGCTGGTAATTTTTGCGTTGTTAATCGGAGTGCGCTTTAATGACTTTATGGCGCCGTTGCCGTTTTCGTCATAATATCCTGTTGTGCCGTCGGCCTTGCGGAAACGATACATTTTTACATCCCCGCGCAATGACTTGAATGAAATGGCGATAACATTTCCATTGTCTATTTTCTGGCCGTTGGAATAGTTTTCTTCGTACATTACGGAAAAGTTCTGGCCGGCCCGAATGTCACGCTCAAAGTCCATTTCAAACGCCAACAGGTCATATACATCGGCCAATATCCCTGCGGGAATTCCTGCGCGCATTCCGGCCAGATAAAAACTGTCCCCGTCCAAGATTTCACCCGCACGATATACGGCGCGCGTATCGCGTTCAATATCAACGGTATTGCATTGCCATGTGCCGTCTTCGCCGCATGTTAGCTCTACCTGACGCCATGGGGATGGGATAACAACGATTTTAGACACGGGCGAATCGTCTTTCTCGCGACGAAATTCAATTTTATCCTTATCCGCGCGCAGTGTGGATATCCCTGCATCGGATTTCAATACATTTGCAATTGCCGTAATTTCATTATGGCTCAGCCCCTGTTGCGACAGCAATTTTGACAGTGTGTCGCCGGATGTCACCATTACCACCGAAGTGCATTCGGATGTCCCGGCGTTTCCGCTGATTATTGCGGGGCGTCGATTGGTAACAACAACATATGTTGCCATTAAAGTCATCAGTACGGCCATGCCCATAACAAGCCGTGTCAGGTTTTTAGTTGTCATAATATCTTTTGCTTTTTTCATGAGCCTGATTATAATCGTTTCATGAAAATAAATCAAGCTTTCACAATTCTACAGCGCGCCGGCGGCCTGCGTGCGGCGCGAATTATAACTGATAACAATCGGAAACTGTCGCGCCTAAGGGTTTATTTTATTGCCTGGCAACTGCGTCGCGGTACCCCTGTGGCAAAAATAATACATCAAAAATGGTTCTATGGGCTGCCGTTTTATACAAATCGGCATACCTTGGACCCGCGCCCGGATACGGAAACACTGGTCTCGGCGGTAATTGCCGACGGGGTGCTGACGCCGCGCATATTGGATTTGGGCACGGGCACGGGCTGCGTACTGATATCGTTGATAAAAAATATTCCCGGCGCGCGCGGTGTCGGACTGGATATATCACGCGGGGCGGCGCGCGTTGCGCGGCGTAATGTTCGGGCGCTGTGCCCGGGGGGCGCGACAATCATGCGCCGCAGTTATCACCGCCCACAGATGCCCGGTGCCCCGTTTGATATAATCGTGTCAAATCCCCCATATATTGCGCATGGTGACAATCGTGTCGATGATGGCGCGCGGCATGACCCGGCGATGGCATTGTATGCCGCCCATAACGGATACGCCGAATATGAAATAATTGCAAAAAATGCGCGCAATTGGATACGCAGGGCGGGGCGCATATATTTGGAAATAGGCGACGGCATGTCGGACAGGGTTTGCGACATTTTTTGTGCGGCCGGTTGGCGCTTTGTGCGTTCGGAACAAGATTTGGCCGGCATAACCCGCGTCCTGGTGTTTGAAAAATGAAATTATACGTTGACATTTCCGCATAAAAAACTTAGAATGAGTGCAACAAATTAGCCTAATAAAAACCACCGTTTTTTTTAGGCGTTTTTTTATTTTCCCAAAAAAACAAATTCTACCCCTTTCCCCATTAGGGAAATATGCCTAAAAAAAACGGTGGTTTAATATAGCGCGTCAAAAAAAGGGGAACGCATACGATGGGAGCATATTTTAACAGATTTTACTGCATGATGGCGGCGATAGTAACGTCGTATTTTGTGAACATGGTGTACAATATAAATTCGGCGCTGGCGGCATTCACATGCCACGACGGCAGCGCATGCCAAACGGTAAGCAATTCATGGAACTGTGCCATCGTAAACGGCAGTTTTCGTGGCACAATGTACCCGTATTCGGGCGGCAGTTATAGTACGGAACTGGGCAATGGCGGCGGTAGTTGTAATTACATAAGTGCCGCAGCCGTATTAAAGGGCATGGTTCCGTCCGGTTATACATTGGCCGGCTGCTACAGTGACAATGCCGGTGGTGCCTCGGGCAGTGGTCGCGCCGAATGTTCGTATAAATCGTGCTATGCGGCCCCTGTGTCGCCGACGACAAAAAACGTCAACTGCGGTGTCGTCACAATGTGCGGTACATCGACCGCCGCCGCATCCTGCAGCCAGTCCGGCCGTGTCGGATTCTTGACCAACGGCGGCAAGGGGTGTGCATGCTGTCCGGAACCAACCGGCGCCGCCGATTACCGTCCGCACGGCAGTTCCACGGTCAACGTGTACGCTATATATAATGCGTCGGCCATATCGTCATGCTATATCGTGGGCCAATTTCAAGACGAAACCGGCGTATTCCAATTTACGGACGACAACAGATGTTACTACGCGTCTTAGTTCAAACCGTCGCACGTGCGCGCATGCGCATTATGCGTATGCGCCCCGTGCAGTATGTCAATTTCTGGCGCCGGTTTTATAAAATGCGCCGTCTGGGCGTGCCGGTGTTGACCCTGCGCATGGCGGCGCGTCGCGGTATAACAAATATTTACCATTTGAACAAAGGTGTTGGCGACGGCCTGATGTTTGCGGGCGTCGCGCGTGAATATTATAAAAAGACAGGCGTGCGTCCGTTACTGTATGTGCCGCAATGGCATATTTTTCGTTATATGGATTTTTGCTGGTATCTGTATGATTGGCGAATGCTGCCGGAAAATTATCCGGCCGATACGAAGCATACGATGGATGTTTTTTACAAATTCTATCTGTCCCAGGTTTCGGGAGCGCCCCTTCGCCTTTCAAATGGCCATACTTTTAACCTTTGCCCGTTGGAATATCTCAAAAACGTCTATGTTTGCGGTAACACGATTCAAAAACTGTACGGCGGATTTCCGAAACGCGGCCAGATTTGCCAATGGGTCGCCAACCGCATGGGAATTGTCGGCGAAATAGATGTGCGTCCGGAAATTCGCTTAACGGAATTCGAAAAAGATTTCGGCAAATTTGCCAAGGGTAAAATAGTAATCAAATGCGGCGGCAACGGCCCGTACAAGTACTTAATACCCAAAATCGCCCAGGGGATAATAGACGAACTGTCGGGTGAATACGAGTTTCTGCAGATAGGGGATTTTGATGACCCCGTATTATATAACGCGGAACAGCTGTTTAAATTAAACCTGCGTGAATTTGCCGGTGTGTTAAGTCATGCGCGACTGTTTGTCGGGGCGATTGGCGGCATGATGCATCTGGCGCGTGCCGTGGATTGCCCGGCGGTAATATTGCATGGTTGTGAACACGATGATTTTTATTACCCGTCCCAGCGCAAGGTGTTTTCGGATAACCGCTGTATGGAGTGCGTCCGGCGCTGTTGGTGGCCCGACAAAGACGATGAGCGCCGCTGCTTCAATCGGTACAGATGCATAACGGACTTTAATCCAAAGCGTGTCGCGGATATTATCCGCGCGGAACTAAAGCGTCCGCGCACCGCGGCGGCCTCGTCCGATTTGTTTAAATGCGTCGGCCGGATGGTTGACTGTAACACGTCGGCGAACTGGTGGCTGACCCTGGATGACTTTTTCTTAGACTATGCCATCCCGACCCCGGCCGACGAATGTCGCGTCGCCTTGCCAGAATGTGCGTTTGATTACGGTATCGTAAAACCCGACGGATACGCCATAGCCCCGATATCCGATATGCGGATTTTGAACCTGCATCCGATTGCCTCTCGCCATTGGGGCAAAGAAATCGTATCGGACAGTCCGCTGTTGTTTCGCGTAACACCGCGTCCGTCGTATTTTGCATATATATTAAAGATTGCGGAATTACAGCGCACATGGACGCGCCAGTGGCACAAAGAAGCCCCGGTTGACGACATAAAATATTGGATGTCTGAAACCGGGCCGAAAAACGATTATTTTACTCTTGAGGGGTACGCCCGCATAAATCACATGATGAATTTTTTCTTGTGGCACCAGGAAGACATCGTCCGCCGCCCCGCCGCGTCGGATGGCGAGATTGCCGCCGCCAAGCGCAACATTGACAGATATAATCAAATACGTAACGACTGTATGGAAAAAATGGATGAAACAATGCTGGAAATCCTGCGCCCGGCATTGCCCGGGGCGTTCAAGGCGCCATTGAATACCGAAACGGTCGGGATGATTATGGACCGGTTGTCGATTATGGCGTTAAAGACGTATCACATGGCCGAAGCCGCGCGCCGGCGTGGCAATGCCGCGCGTTGTAACGCAATGCTGACAACATTAAAGGCCCAGCGGTTTGATTTACTGGAATCTGTGAAGTTTTTATTGGTTGATTATATGAACGGCGCGCGCCGTCCCCAGACATACCGTCAATGTAAAATGTATAATGACCCGCGTCTGAACCCGGAAATGACAAAATAGGGCGGGGTATTGCGTGATATTTGCAATATTGAAACTTATGCCTTAATATACGGGTTATGAAACAGCTAACGGACAGTGATATTGAAAAAATGGCTGCCGGGGATTTTGCGCCGGACTTAAAGAGCGTTAATCGCTCTGTCCGGGCTCAGCTGCGCGTCGGGCGCTTAATTCCGCCGGCCGCGCCATCGCTTCCCAAATGTATGCGCCTGGACTTGCACCATTATACCGAAGAGCAGGCCTGGGATGCGATAATGGAGCTTGCCAAGTCCGGCGTTCGTGATGCCATAATAATCACGGGGGCCAGTGGTATTTTGCATAACAGGTTTCCGCAGTGGGCCTGTGAAAGCCTGCTTTCGCCATATATAATATCATGGTCGCCCATAAACAACGGCAGCTTTTCCGTAAAATTTGCCAAAATCACTTCTGATTAAAATGCAACTTTGACAGAGGCCTGCACTTCATGTGCGGTATAGTCGCTGCGGCTGTGCAGTGTATATGTCGCCTCGGCTGCGATTTTTGAGCCATACAATCCTATCCCGCCGCCGCCGCGCAGCTCTGTGCGGTTTGGCGCATGCACCGGCATATCATACGAGTGCCCCGTAATAAGACGTGTCGCGACTTTATCCGTTCCGTTATGTATTATGTCGTATCCGGCACCGAATTTTACTGTTGGGCGTATAAGAAGGCCGCCGGCGGCAAAAGTTACGCCAACACTTGCCCCGGCATCGGCGCTAAGCGTATTATACCACCACTTCTTAAAATCTTGGGCGGCGGCATCCACGTGCTTTTCATTGCTAAGGCGTGTATATCGGACTCCGATTTCCGGTGCCAGACTCACTCGCCCGCGATTCAGTGCTATTCCGGTTGTAACTTGGCCGGAATATATGTCTGTATCAAACGGTGTTTTGTCTGCAACGCCGGCCAACGTCTTGTCCAGTTCCCAGCGTGTTTGTCCGGCGGCCAAGGCCGTATTTATATACCAACCGCTCTCGCCCAGATATTTTGAAAACAGGCTTACAATATTGCTGCTTCCTTCTGCATCCAATGGCATATCATGACTTTTGGATTTTGCATATGTGTACCCGACACCAAATGTCAGCCCATTTGTGACATATGCATACGCGCTGACACCGGCGCCGCCGGTTCGCATTTCAAAGTCATCGTTTTTGTGGTGCTCGAATTTATCGGTGGCACCGATACCGTGCGCGTTTATTACAAAGTTACGCATACTGTCGCTGCGTCTGGATAGCAGCGGGTTTGATATTACATCATATGCTTCGTCCAGGTGTCGCGAAGTCTGGTATATTGTCATCGCGGTATTATTGAATGCCAATACTGACATCACATCATAAAGACGGCCGTTATTATTTGCTTCGTTCATTGCGCTCATTCTGGTAGCAATCGCCCCACCGCGCATGGGTGTCCCGATAAGGCTGTCCCATGCATCGGCGGCTTGAACCAAATATTGCGGTGCGCTGCTGTTTGCGGCAATAGCCTTGCCCAAAGATGTTGTGGCACCATGCGCGGATACGCTGAAAACAAGCATGGCAAATATATAAATTTTTTTCATGACTCGCCCCGTTTTTTTGATTATGATACGGGCGGCCAAAGCGAATTTTAACAGGAACCATTTGCTATGAAGAAAGTCAAGACCGTATATGACCATATCCGCAGTAATAATTTAAAGACAATTTTACTGGTTGCGCTGTTCCCGATAGTATTTATCGCGCTTGTTTTTTTATTCTCGTGGATTGTTGTGCCGGCATCCGATGCGGCGCGTGTTGCGCTGGGGGTTGCAATTCCGACGGTGATTGCATGTCTTATATGGATGGGTATTTCATGGGCGTTTGGGGATTCCATGATATTAAGTGTCGCCGGGGCGCATGAAATTCACGATACGGATCCTGCAAACCGTGAAATATTTCGCAGTGTGGAAAATGTTGCCTTGGCGGCGGGATTGCCTACGCCGCGGGTATATATTATTGATGATGATTCCATGAACGCATTCGCCACGGGACGCGGCCCCCGTGATGCATCGGTGGCACTTACTCGTGGAATTATAAAGCGCTTGAACAGGCTGGAACTCGAAGGGGTAGTCGCCCATGAAATGGCCCATATCGGAAACCGTGACATTCGCCTTGATATGCTGCTTATAACCGGCGTCGGCGTAACAGTGTTCGCTGCGGATATTTTATCGCGTGTTATCGCATCCGGTGGTGTCCGCAGTAATAATGATGATAATAAGTCGGCTGGTGCGGTCTTGATGATGGTATGGCTGGCGTTTATGGTATTTAATTTTGTAATAACGCCGCTCCTGCGCATGGCCGTATCCCGTAATCGCGAGTATGCCGCCGACGCGACGGGCGCGCATATTACACGCAATCCGGCGGCATTGGCCTCGGCGTTGCGTAAAATCACAACGGATTCCCGTGTGGAATGCCTGGACAAGGTAAAAGCGATGTCGGCAATGTGCATTGCAAATCCCCGTGGCCCGCGTGAGTTCATTGGTGATTTGCTGGCGACGCATCCGCCGGTTGAAAAGCGTATTGCGCGTCTGGAATCTATGCAAAAACAATAAGGATAAAACAACATGGCAAAATTACACTTTCATTATGGAACGATGAGCAGCTCCAAATCTGCTCAGCTGATTATTAACGGCTATAATCTGAACAACCAGGGCAAACAGACAGAGATTATAAAACCGCAAACGGATAATCGTTTCAGCGAAAACAAAGTAAACTCTCGCGTTGGAATATCAGCCGATGCCACGGTTTTAAAAACTTTGGACGGCTACACGCCGCGCCCGGATACAAAGATGTTGTTGATTGACGAGATTCAGTTTTTCGCACCCTCGGACATTGATGCGTTGGTCCGTATCGCCGATAACAGTCCGGTAATTGTAATGTGCTATGGTCTGATGGTCGACAGTAACGAGCAGATTTTTCCCGCATCCCGCCGCTTGGTAGAGGTTGGCGCCAAACTGCACCGCATGGAATCCACATGTCAAATGCCCGACTGTATGCATCTGGCGACGCATCACCTGCGCTTTGATGCCGCGGGCCATGTTGTACGTGCCGGGGCCCAGATTGCCGTTGGTGACAGCAATTATAAGTCGGTCTGTCGCATGCATTTTAACCGGCTTTATCATGGTGTGAATGAAAAGACGAAATAATTCGTATTTATTTCTTGCATTTTGAATAAATAGGTATAAAATATAACAACGTTGCGTCCATGGCTCAATTGGATAGAGCATCTGACTACGGATCAGAAGGTTGGGGGTTCGAATCCTCCTGGACGCGCCAGTTAAAATAAAAAATGCCGTATATGGCATTTTTTATTTTAACCGATGGGTTTAAGTCTGAGAAGCCCGGGGTTCGACAATGAGTAGTTGAGCCGAGCTTTGCGCTGGCGAAACGTCAGGAATGCCCCGCAGGCACAGCAGTGCCGAGGGAATCCTCCTGGACGCGCCAGAATTAAACCGACCTTGTGTCGGTTTTAATTTATTAAGGGATAAAATATGGCATCAAGTGCGGAATTTATAAAATTTGTTGCGGACCAAGTGGCCGGTGCCGGTGATAATATTCGTTATCGCAAAATGTTTGGCGAATATATGCTGTATTGTGATGAGCGCCCCGTGCTGCTGATATGTGATGATACGGTATATGTAAAGCAAATTCCGGAAACAATGGCAATATTTGCTGCACATGATATCACGCCGGATGCGGGCACCCCGTACGATGGCGCCAAGCCGCACTGGATTCTGGACATAGAAAATCGTGATTTGGCTGTTGCCATGGTGCGCGAATTAGCGCGAGTATTGCCGGTGCCAAAGCCAAAGAAAAAGAAAGCCTAAAAATAAAAACACCCGCTTGGGTGTTTTTTTTCTTATTAGTGTATAGCGTATTGATAGTACGTCAAAAAACAGCTGTTTTATATGCCTAATTTAACCGTACGCTTCATTTCAACATAACTTTACCTCTGAAAAACCTTGGTTGTCAAGCCTGTTTTTATGCCGAAAACAAACCTAGGTTTTTTATCAGGAAAAGGGGGCTTTTATGATAAGGGTATTGCCTTTGGCACTGTTGGGCATTTGGGTACTTGGTGCGGCGAATGCCACGGAATATACGTTCTGTAATGTGTATAGCTGTAATAGCGGATATTACGCGGTTCAACCCACGTTCGGCAATACACGTGGCTCGTGCCAGCGTTGTCCTGCCCAGACTCGTGCGGATGGGGCGCTGCAATATGGTACGACGG
The DNA here is from genome assembly GCA_029051085.1 of Alphaproteobacteria bacterium. Lineage (GTDB taxonomy): Bacteria > Pseudomonadota > Alphaproteobacteria > Rs-D84 > Rs-D84 > Enterousia. Next base: position 11,901 of record JAIDLK010000026.1, read on the forward strand.
CATCAAATGGCGCCAGTTCCGTTTCCGGCTGCTGTATCCCGACGGGTGTTAAGTACAAGGACACAACCGGGGAATTCGAGTTAACGGCCCAATGCTGCGCTTCATAGGTATTTTTAGGGGGAGGAAACACAAAATATGTCACAACAAATAAAAAAAATCTGGTTCAGAATCGCGGCGTTTTCATTGGGGCTGTATTTTGCGCCAATAGGGCATTTAATATTATCACTGTTTGGTGTCCGCACTAATGCCGGCCGTGCATATGCAGGAACTATCATCTGCTCGGGTAACGGAACAGCCTCATGGGAATGCGGTGGGAAAAGCGGAACATATGTGAATAGTGACGTGGTGCAATGTACGTGTGAAACAGATGCCTCAAAAATATATGATGTTCAATGTAGTGGAGGAGATAGATCTGGCTGGGACCATGAAACAACTTATGCAGTTTGGGAAGTAAGGACGGGCTGTTATTATCCGGATTCGTGTTCGCCCAATGGTTCAACCCAGGATTGCAGTAACTCTAAGCAATATTGTACGAAAACATGCACCAATGGTCGGTGGGGGCCGGCGGTATGGGGAAATTGTAAGTCCGGATACATTAAAATCAATAATTCTTGCTTGGCGGAATGCAGTGTTTTAAACGGCAAGGGATATGAGAGTACTGAATATGATTCGTCTTCGTCGTCATCTTCTTAGGCATAATATATTTACTCCGGCATTTATATATAACCGTCGGCTGGAACCGAATTTGTGGGCGGCGGATATGCAGCTGCGCACAATGCCGTCAAATTCATTACAAATGATTGTATGGCATTATATTGCATATATGCAAAGTGTTGGCCTGCCGATAAAGGACGAAGATGTTGCAGACATATTTTTGCATGGCTCAACATCAAACTATTATTATGACCCGACCAGTGACATAGACATTTGTATCGTTATGGATACCAGTCGTTTAAGCGGTGCGTTACCCGGTATTGATATATTCGCGCTTACCACCGCAATGAAAATCGCATGGATGCGTAATCGCAGAATCCGTATATATGGTCGCGGTGTTGATATTAGCATTGTTGACGTGAACCAGCCGAATTATGGCCCCGGCATGTACAAGGTCGGGCCCGCATATTCTTTGCCTCGTGATATGTGGATTCGCCGCCCCGTACGTCTAAGCAATTTGGAAATACGCACACTGCGTCGCCGTGCCGGCAAGATATATCGGCGCTATAAAAAATTGTTTCGGGAGTGTTATAAGAATAAAATGTCGGATACTTTTCTGGACACGTTCTTGACACGCCTGTGGTCAGAACGCCGGGATGCATATTCTTTAGGCCCGCTACAGCCCATCACGCCCGAAACAATGGCATTCAGAATGATGCGTCGATGCGGGGGGGTGAACAAGATAAAGATACGTATGGAAACGATAAAGAACAAAAATTTTACATTAAATGCATAAAAGAAACGCCCGACCGGGCGTTTCTTTTATTATAAGCGGGCATGGATTAAATGCTGTCCGCATTTATCCAGCGGCCGTTCTGTAACAGACCCGGTGCCATGCCCTCGTTGCTGCGCAGGGAATCAATCACGCTGCGTGCCTGGGACGCGTTCAGGTCGACAATACGAACCTTATACAGGTCGCCTTCTTTGACAACAACCGCGTTGCCGTATGTGCGCATGCGTGCCGCCATGGCATTTGCACTGTCTTCGGAATATAGCGCCGCCAACTGTACGCTGTAATCACCGCCGGTCGGAGCTGTCTGAACCGGTGTGGTAACCGTTTCTGTAACGGTTACGGTTTCTGTTACCGTCTGAACCGGTGCCGATGCGCCGATTGTTGCATTTTTTACCTGCATGGATTGATCCGGCATTACCTGAATCTGAATCTTGGCCTGGCCGTTCATGCCAATCTGGCGTGCCGCTGCCGGTGACAGGTCCATAATACGAGTGTTAACGAACGGGCCGCGATTGTTTACACGAACAACCACAGACTGGCCGTTATCCAAATTTGTGACGCGTGCAATTGTCGGCAACGGCAGAGTCTTGCTGGTTGCGACCATCTGATTTACGTCAAATGTTTCGCCGTTGCTGGTTTTTGTGCCGTTTAATTCGGCCGGAATAATCCCGGCGATACCGGTCTGGTTGTATGTCATATCTTCAACCGGGATGTACTGTACATCTTCAACCTTGTACGCGCTGCCGATATAGTATTTCGGTGCCGCCGCCAACAGATATGCGTTATTCAGTGTCTGGGAATCAGCGGTTGTAATCAATGTCTCTTCGCCAAAGCCATCAGTGCCGTATCCGCCGCCAACGTTATTGTTTGTACCGGTCGTACATGCACCCAGTAATGCGGCCAATGCCGCCAAGGAAACTAATTTTTTCATGTGGAACTCCTTACATTCTTAATAAAGATTTTATCACATAAAAAGTACGGTTTCAACTTTATTTTGTGGCAATACAGCGGTTGATTAAGAATGCCGCCGGCAGATAAATTGCGCCAAATACTGCAATCGCTGCAAACAGAATCCATATACTGGTAATCGGCACAAACCACAGGGCGCCGCCCATTATCGCAGACAGTGCGCCAAATGCCGCCGCCGCGCGCAATGTTCCGCCATATATCTGTACCAGACCGCGCTTTCTGCATGCCCGCCCCAGCAGATAGTTCTTTAAGTACCCGCTGACAACAATTCCCACAGGTATTGCCAGATATCCGATAAGCGGGAATGCCGCCACGTATATCAATGCCGCCGCCCCCAGCGATACCATGCTGGTCTTTACGGGTGTCTTGACATCTTGGCTGGCATACAGGGTTTTACTGTAAATCTGGCTGATTAGCATTGCGGGCAACACAAACACTTGAATCATAATTGCGGCGGCAACCGCGTGCGTGGATGCAGGTGTCCATGCGCCGTATTCGAACAGATATTTTATAATGGGCTCTGCCAAAACAAACAGTCCCGCCACACAAGGCATCAACAGCATCAGCGAGCGTCGCATGGATGAATTTTGCTGAATATATACGCTGCGCATGTTTTTATCTGTCAGTGCACTTGATATCGACGACATCAGCACTGTTCCCACAGCCAAACCAATCATTGCGAACGGCAGTTGCACGATGCGGTCTGAATAATACAGCCATGATACGGCGCCGCTTTGAAAGCTGGCGACCAATGTCCCGACAATAATGGTTATCTGGTAAAAGCCGCTGCCGACGATGCTGATGCTAAGACGTTTCAGCATGCTTTTTATACCCGGTGTCCATCTGGGAATAACCAGGCGCAATCCGAAATGTTTCATGCGTATCCGGTGCCATAATACAGCCACCTGAAT
>JAIDLK010000027.1 GCA_029051085.1 Alphaproteobacteria bacterium
TATATAGTGACAGGAGGAATAAATGTACCGGAAATATAGGATTTTTTTGCCCGTAAAAAGCACTAAAAAAATCCTCCCTTTAAATTAGGCATATATAAAGTGCCCTGCATGGTACGGATTATATGAGTTTCAAGATTTTTTGTAAAGTATAAAATATGATAAAAAATATGCTGTAATCCAGGTATGTGATTTTTTCTTAGAAAAGAAACAAAAAACGCCCCGTTCGGGGCGCTTTTTTACCACATTACATATCCTTCTTTACATTTGCGATCACATTTATGGGTAACCGGATTCCATTTCATTGTACCGGTTTCGTCTTCGTACCCGTTCACATCGCAAATCGGATTGCACTCGTTGTTTTCAAGGTTATACATTTCACCCTGATACATACATGCCGATATCGTACATCCGCGGCTATAGCTACTTGCAGCCAGTTCACCTTTTACGCCGAACTTGTTCTTGCAATGACCGCACTGTTTTGTCGGCTCATTCGTTTCGTACGGATCGTTTGTAAAGCCCGGGTCGCATGATGTCGCCACACAGTCACCCCATGTATTGGTTATGTGGTTCCATTCTTTTTCACCAATTCCGTGCTCTACGGTGCATTCCTGAATGTCCGCAACGCATGCGTTGGATGAGATATGGAATCCGTCTTCGCATTCTTTAATCATACATATGCCATACGAATTCTTTTTATAATCCCATTGCTTTTCTGCACGCAATGCATTCGGGGCAGAGCATTCCGTAATATCAGACTCACAGCTCTGGCCATACGGATGCCAGCCCGGCTCGCAGGATTCCACCATACAGTTTCCTGTGGTCTTATAGCTAAGCGCATGGTCTCGATTACATGCAACGCACCTTCCGCCAATCATTTCATACGAAGGCTTGCACGATGTCGTCAGGCAGGCGCCATTGTCAATGTCACATGGGTTGCCTTCTTCGTCAACACCTTTGTATTCGCACTTGTTTGCATAATATGCGCGTTCGTTTACCGGTATGGCGGTACCACCTTCAAGCGGATATGCCTCGCACTTAAGATAGCAGCTTGCCGGACCTGTTGCGCCAACGTCCGAGAATTTCCAGCTGCCGTCACCCAGTTCGGCGCATGATTTCGGCGCATCGCAGTTCTGGCCCGCCGGACAGTTGTCGTCGCCACCGCCGCAGAATGTACCTTCCGGACAGATTTCGCATGCTTTTGTAGATGCGTTATATGTATATCCGGATTTACAGCGGTCTATTTCGCATGTGTCCGGTCTGCCATAATAGTCGTGACCTTTCATTGTTGCGGCATTCGTCGCCACTGCACATTCGCGCCAACATCCCGCAACTTCGGTATTGCCCGCGTCAGAGTTCGGATGACTGCCCTTGGTTGCATCAGCGCAGGTCTGAGGCTTGTTCGGGCTGTCCGGGTCACAAATTTGACCCGCCGGACATGTATAACATGCGGATGGGCTTTCGCTGGTCGGTGTGGCGGTTGTTTCGCCTTCGCCGCATGATGTGCGATCCAAGCTGTCGGCCAAATGACTTGGTGTCGGGGCCGGGCTCCAGAAACCGTATCCTACCTCTATACAATCGTCTGTATTTATTGTGACGTCTGCATAGTAGCCGCCGTTACAGTATGTCAGTGTCGGCGTTTCGCAACTGGTTTCATACAGTGCGTTTGCACCTGTGCCGCTGGTGTAATAACAGGTTCTGTATCCCCCACCATGGGCTGCGGTATATACCTCAGAGTCCTTATAGCACGCCAACGGAGAGCTGGTTATCTCGCTGTTGGTCTTTCCGCCGCCTTCACAGGCATGACGTGCCGTATCGTCTGTTTCACTGTAATGGTCATATCCTACAGGGCTGCAGTCAATATCCGTGGTGTCGACATCCAGCCAGTATCCGCCGCGACATTTCGTAATGACTTTGGTATCGCAGTCACGGTTGTATATGGCCGCGGTGCCTTCGCCACTGCTGTAATAGCAACGCTGGGTGCCGGTGCCGAATTCAGCCGTATAGTCCATTCCGGATTTATAGCAACGCTGAACTGTTGCCGCAGTTTTCTCTGCCGTAGTACCGCCGGCTGGGCACGCTGTGCGTTCGGTATCGTTTTCCGCGCTATAATAGCCGTTGTCAACCTCGACACAGTCCGGTGCCGTCTGTACCGGAGACTTGTTTGCCTGCCAGTAACCGGCTTCGCACGCAGTAATAAACTTGTCGGTACATTCCGCAGAATATGCCAGCTTTTCTGCGTCGAAATAGCATTTTTGTGTTCCAGTGCCGTGCGTCGCCACATATGTCGGCAGGTCTTCTTTAAAGCACTGGGTCTCAGATGATGCTTGGGCACCCGCTGCAGTTTTTCCATTGTCGCGACATTCGTTCAGACCCGCCTGACCGCCGTCTGTTGCAAAGCTTCCTCCCGGACAATAGTGATTGTCAGAGCAGGGCAGACATGTAGAGCCGGTCCCTTGGTAGTATGTGCCGGCATCGCACTTTGTGTTGCCTGCACTCCATACAACCGTGATATCTGTTGCGGATGTTGTAAATGTCAGGGCGGCTTCCGTTGTCTGGAACATTCCATTTGCATCAACAATTATCGTGTTGTTTGCCGATTTATAGCCTGCAAATTCATAGCCGGATTTTTCCGGTGCTTTGCTTAACTGGCTAAGCGGTAATGCGGCATCTGCATCAGCAAACCAGCCGGTGGCATATTTCAGATATGCCGTAGCAGGTGCGCCGGCAACCGTGGCGTCAACGTGTTTCAGGGTAATCTGATACACATTTGGCGTCCATGCCGCGTACAGCGTTATTGCCGAACCGGTGGCGGATATGTTTGATGTAACCGTTGTGCCGGCATTATAACATATACCGCTGCCGTCTTGTGTGGTGCACCACTTTGCAACAGCGCTATATCCGGCGCGTGTCAGCCCCGATGTCGCGGGTAATGTGCATGCCCCGCTGTCAAAGGTGCATTCTATGCTGTTCGCGACAGAGCCTTCGCCACCGTTTTTATCCAGTGTTACCGTATAGCGGTTTGCGTCGCATGTCGGCGTCGCCGTGTCGTTGTTATTTGGCGAATATCCGGTGTTGCATGTCACATGGAACGAGCATGCCGCATAGCTGTTGGCGCTGGTACCAAATACGGTATTTTCTTTGGCGGCAACAGTTGATGAATGCTCTACCGTTATTTCGCAGTTTTTATAACAAGCATCCCAGTTTGCGGCAAATTCAGTTGAACCGTTTCCGCCGACCGGACAGGCTGTCTGCCCCAGCGGGCCTTCCGGACTATAGCTGCCGCTGACGACAGGAATACACGTTGTTGCACCGATGTCGCGATAATAATATCCGGCATTACATGTCTTGGCCTGAATATTCTGGCACTTGCTGTATTTGTTTGCCGTTTGAGCCGTCGGCAGGTAATAGCAAACCGCAGAACCTGTTCCGTTTTTAAATTCGGAGTAGGGGTCATATACCTTATAGCACTGCTCCACAGATGTTGCGCCTGTATCCGATGTTCCGCCATCCGGGCATTCAATCGGTTCAGGTGTGCCGGGTTCGCAATAATATCCGGCCGGACATTTGTTAGGATCTGCCCAGATACACTGCGTTTTTGTCGCATTTGGGGTATAGCTGGGGTCGCACTTTGGCGTGTAAGTACATGCCGGTATAGTTGTGCCGTTAAAGAATTCCTGAGTGTTCGTCGGAATCAGCTGACCGTTGTCAATGGTCTTGGCCTGGCATGTATTATAGCATAATGTCGGGGTACCGGCCTTGTCGGCTGCGGTTGTGGTGGCCGCTGTGGCGCCACTTAATCCCTGACACGAATGCTTGGCCAGCTCGTCAGCGATGCTGTATTCGCCGCGTGGTACGCCCGTACATGTTTTATCTGTGCTGTTTGCCAGATAATATCCTGCATTACATGCGGTTACATTTACAACTTCGCAAGATGCGGAATATGTGTTTTGTGTCGCATTGTATAAGCAGCGCTGAGTATATTTTCCGGTCCCATCCGCAAGTGCCTGGTTGGTCCGTGTTGTTTCGCAAGCTGTAACCGCAGATGAGTTTTTCGGAGAGCTGACAGTGCCATTCGCCGTATCCGCAGGGCATGACGTGCCACACCCGGCCGTTCCAATCGGTGATGTGCCGTTCCCATTACAATACATTCCTGCCGGACAGTCTACATGGGCCGAACCGTCATAGTATTTGCCGACCTGACAATCAACACTGTTCATATTCCATTGTGCGTACAGTGTGACGGATGCTTTTGTACTGTACGTTGTGCTTACCGGCAGAGTTCCGTCCGCTTTTATTATTTGGGTGCCGCCGGTTCTGGCCGTATAGTAGCCCATGAAATTATAGTTTGCGCGTGTCGGAACAGCGGCTTTTGCCAGCAGGTTTGTCGCCGCAGAATCGGAGTACCAGCCGGTTGCATATTGCTGATATATTGTCGCAACCGTTGTATTGTCCGATGCTTCGTAATTGCGGTTCAGTGTCACCGTAACGGTAATCGCATCGCATGTGCCTGTGCTTGTATTCAGTTCATATCCATCTTCACATACGATGGTATATGTACATTCGCTTGTAAATTCTTGACACTGTGTTTCGGGATACGGTTTATATCCGTCAATCATTTCGTGTACGGGTGTACATGATTTGGCGTGTAACGGACATTTGACGTCAGAGCCCGCCGTCAATGTCGGACATACATAGTCGTTACAGCTTGCATAACAGCTGTTCGGTCCGCTGCGCTTGCCGATTCCCGCGCCGCCAAGCGGGTATGTGCCTGCCGGCACATCCGGAATTGCACTACATGAATTACATGTCGCTGCGCCGCCGGAGACGAGCTCGCCGTCATCGTTGATGCTGTAATATGTATTATAATATGTTGATTCACAACGCAATTTTGTGCCATCAAATGCGCATTCTTCAGTGGTGTTGCATACACCGCTGGCTTCGCCATAATAGCGCTTTCCTTCAACAGTTGAAGATATGACCGGGCATGTTATCGCATGTTCCGGACAGTCGGCCGGTGTTTTACATGCCGTCGGACACGTGGCGTAACATTTGTTTATACCTGTGTTGTCACCGGCATCAGAGCTTGGGTGGGTGCCTGGGCAGGTCTTGCATACAGTGCCATCCAGATATTCGTTTGCCGGACACGCTGTGGCAATCCATTGTGCCGTAAAGGTTTTATTTTCTGTATATGGCCATATAAAGTTGGCGCCAGCCGCTTTTTTCTCAGATGTTCCTGATATCAGCCATCCGTCAAAAGCGTACTCTTCACGTGTGCATGTATTTGATTTCGGCGTATATGATGCATTATATGTCGCCGTGTTCGATGTCGGGACAGTCCCGGCACCATCGCCACAGGAATAGGTTACGCGGTATGTGTTTGGGTTACAGCTTCTGCCATCGGCTGATTTTGTATAGCCTGCCTCGCAACATAATCCAATGCTGCCATCTGCGCATGGTTTTCCTCCTTCCGGAGTTTTTGCACAGCTGTTATCGGTATCCTTATAGTATCCGCTGTTGCAAGAAAAACCTGTGCGCGGGCAGACCGTGCTGGATACATCGGCAGTACAGCTGCCACCTTGCACTTGCGTGCCAGGATAGGTCTCTGCTGTATTATATGTACAGCTTGCATTACTTGGACAGTTGGCTGTATCGTTGCCAGAGCAAGGAGCATCACAGCTTTTTGTGCACTGCGTTGATGAAGTAGAGCCGGCCGGTGATGTATAGCCTGATTGACAGCCTGTACAAGCAGTACCGTTCTTATAGTAATTTGCTTTACAGCTAAAGCTGCTTACAGGGCATGTGCCACTATTCGGATAATAGTACGAATATAAATTGTTATATACACAGTCAGCATTTGATGGGCAGGCACTTGTATTATCGCCAGAGCAAAGCTTAGTACATTTACTGGATTGGTTTTGTTCGCATTGATTATATGTCCCGGTATATCCGCTAAAATCTGCTGAGCATGCACGAGAGGTGCTACAATCCGCTACGCAGGCAGTGCCGGCATCATTTTTATGATATCCGGTATTGCAGCTCCAGGGGCATGCATTTGAAGTCGCATTGCCGGAGTAAGAAGAATTTGCTGGTTTTGTATTGGTACATGTTGAACATGTCGTCGCAGTATTGCCATTTACTGTATATGTGCCGGTTGGACAGGACGAGCAGGACGGATTATATTTACCGTTGTTCTGCAGATTATAGTATGAGGCTTTACATGTTGTTGTATATGTACAGACATTATTCTGTACCGACAGAGTACAGTTTGCATTTGTTGCGCTGCATGCTGTGCACTGTGTCCATTTGGCATAGAATGTTTTGTTCCCGGTTGCCGTCGTCGGTATTGTTTGGGTCATGCTGCATGATGTCAGTGCGGAATTTGTACACCATCCGGCAAAAGTATAACCGGCGCGCGTGGGAACGCCATTGATTGTTGTGCCAACTCCGTACGTATAAGACGTGGGCATTCCAGAAGGTGCATTCGTTCCGCTATTTAATGTGTACGATATGGTATATGAATTTGGCGTACATGCTGTCCCTGCGGCATTTTTTGTATAATTCGCATTACATGACCAAGGACAGGAATTGCTTGATGCGTTGCCGGTATAAGAAGAGTTGGCCGGTTTGTTTGTACATGCGGTACAGCTGGTCGCGCCTTTTGCGCTGTAGTAGCCCGTGCCGCAAGACGTACAGGTGCTTCCATTCTTATAATACGATGCATTACAGCTTATATCAATAGAGCAAGTCGGTTGTGTTGCGCTACACACACCTGCCGCCTGAGTTTGATTTCGAGTACCTGTATTAGTTTCAGACCCATGGATGCATGTTGCGTTTGCGGGACAGGTTTGTTGCGTACAATTAACAGTGCACTCTTGAGTGCAATATTGTGCGCCAACATTGGAATCTGCGGCTTTTGTATAGCCGGAAGCACATGCAACGCATGCATTTCCGACGTCTGTGCCATTTAAATAGTAATTCGCATTACACGACGTATATTTCTTTATATCATCACAAGTATACCCTTCGGCAAATGCATTTGCCGTAAAAAAGACAATGAATAAAGATGCTAAAAAACCAAGGAAACTGCGCTTTTTTTCCATAACTTCCTCTCTTTTGTAAATCATGATAGAAAAAATCGCACATATGGCGCAAGAGAAAAATATACTTTTTATTATCTTTGAGGATGCAGAATAAAAAAAATCCGCCATCGGCGGAAATAAGTTGGTGGGTTAGGTAGGACTTGAACCCACGACCAAAGCGTTATGAGCGCTCCGCTCTAACCAACTGAGCTACTAACCCACGGCGCTCATTATATATGATTTCGATTTTGTTGCAAGATAAATTTTATCAAGGTTGCTTTTTTCTGTCCGATATGCCAACATTCGCGCATGTCTGAAATAGTTCCAATCTTGAATGCGACACAAACCGCGGCAATGAACGCGTTGGAAAACACGCATTCAAACATTCTTATCATGGGCCAGGCCGGCACAGGAAAGTCGACATTTGTAAACTATCTGCGCAGCGCGTCCAAAAAAAGAATAATATGCGCATGTCCGACGGCGGTGTCCGCGCTAAATATTTCGGGCCAGACAATCCATTCCATGTTTCAGATTCAGCCGCGTGATTTTATTATACCGGAACTGTTAAAGCTTAAGGCGAAAACCCGCAATGTTCTAACGGGCGCCGACGTTCTGATAATAGACGAGATTTCAATGGTTGCGCCTGATTTATTGGATGCGATGGATATTCTTGCGCGCCAGGCGCGTCGCAATAATGCGCCATTCGGCGGCCTGCAGGTTTTGGCAATCGGTGATTTGTTTCAATTGCCGCCTGTGATAACACGTGATGCCACGGCGCTGTATGCGCAGAATTACGGACATGAAAACGCTTATTTCTTTGACAGTAACGTATATAAGCGTGCTGATTTTATAACATATGATTTTGATTTGGTTTATCGCCAGAATGACATGGCACTGCTGGATAGTTTGACAAGATTGCGCAATGGCAATGTTGCAGCGCTTGACTTTTTTAATGGCTGCCGTATTGATGATGTTGCCCGTCGCGAGAATGCGGTTCTTATTACAC
>JAIDLK010000028.1 GCA_029051085.1 Alphaproteobacteria bacterium
TGGAATGGGATTGAACGCCGCCGCGAATGACCCTCGCATCAAGGCCACTGTCGCCTCCACAATGTATGATATGTCGCGTGTGAATGCAAACGGGTATTTTGATGCGGACAATAATGCCGATGCGCGTTATGCAACGCGCGTGTCCCTGAACGCGCAGCGTACGGCGGACGCGGCCACTGGTAATATTGCACGTGCGGGCGGTGTTCCCGATGTATTGCCGGATGATGCGCCGCAGTTTATGAAAGATTATCATTCTTATTATAAAACATCGCGCGGATATCATAAACGTTCCGGAAATTCCAATGACGGGTGGAATGTAACGTCTGCATTGTCTTTTATAAACATGCCATTGTTGGCATATAGTGATGAAATTCGCGGCGCTGTTTTGATGCTGCACGGTGAAAATGCGCACAGCCGTTATTTCAGCGAAGATGCGTTTAAAAATCTGCGCGGTGATAATAAAGAGCTGCTTATCATCCCGGGTGCGAATCATGTCGATTTGTATGATAATATTGAAATGATTCCGTTTGATAAAATTCAGGCATTCTTTATCGAGTATCTGAAATAAAAAACACCGGCATTTGCCGGTGTTTTTTTACTATTCCATACAGGCATAGGTATATTTTTTAGGCATTTTATAAAGGTTGTTTGTTATGGCATCAACCGCCAATGGAACAATGCCCAGGATTATGCCGGGAAATATATCAAAGAATATGGCGGCGCTGTTTGGACGTCGTGTAATTATTGGCTGGGGGCAGTTGTCGTTCGGATTTTTTATTGCGATGCCGTCTGTGGCCTGAACCGGTAATTTGTCTGCGGGCTTTATTTTGAAAATTCCGCTGTCTGATGAGACGCTGATTGTTTCGGTTGAGTTGTTGTAAACGATTGTTTCATGGTTGCTGCCGATGCCGATTGCACCACATGCCGTTAATAATGTCGCGATTGCCAGTACCGCAAAAGGTTTCATTTTTTTCTCGTTTTTTATTCGTATATTTCAACGCTGTCGATATATGTGCGGTTCACGGACTCCAAAGCGCGTGGCTTAAAGTCCGGGTTGGATATGATTTCCGTACTGTCATCTTCCGGCAGGATTGTGACGATATTTTGCTGGGCACGGGTGTCCGGCTGGGTAACGTTTGCGCCATATGTTTTCGATTTGTATTTGCCTGTTAAACGGTCCGGAATCTGAATATATGTCAGCGGGTTTATACCCGGTGTTTCCAGTGCCATTTCGCGTGCCGGCGACAATGTTATCTGGTCGACGTTATAAATAGGCTTAAAGAAATTGGTGGGCGCATCTTTTACCGGTCGCGGCTGAGTTTCTCCAGCGATTTCCACTATGCGCAGGGCGCGTTGGCTGGCCCCGTTCGGGGTCAGGCGAACAAGGCCGTCAATGCCGACATATCCGCTTGGGTCCAGCAGGTATGCGGCATTTGATTTATCGGAGTATACCGTTCCAATCGCCAGGTTGGCGGCGTCATATCCAAATGATGCCATGCGTGAAGGAAGTGTGCCGCTAATTTGCTCATATAAATTCGCGAAAGACGGATTCATTTCCGGCAGGGCCGGGTATTTCGCGCCGGTTAATGTTATGTCGGAATTTATGTCTGCACCATCCCATATTGCAGTGCCGTAGAGGTGCGCCTCACGCGGGGTGACACCATAATACCGTAAAAATGATACCAGTGATTTTGCATCGTCACCCGTGCCCAGCAGTAAAACCGCGTCATACGGCAGGCGTCCGATAGTCTCGGATTTTGATATGCGGTCCAGCTGGCGCGAGAGTGATGACTTTTCAATCGCGGTTAGACGTTCCGTTGTCAGAATATCTGACAATATTTCACGTGCGCGCGTGTTTGCAGCGCTGCGTGCGCTGTACAGCGATGCGCGCTGGGCGGTGTTCTTGATTGAGTCCGTGTCTTTTTCGCGATAATATATTAACCCCGATACCGGCAAGTCGTAATTTGTCGCCGCAGCACGTGCGGCCGCGGCCATTAAGCGGCCCGAGTTTGTATCCGGTGCCAGGATAACCATGCCCCGGCTGTTGTCGGCGGCGATTTCTGATACTATCGCCTCAACCCCGTTAGACGGCATCAGCGCCATTGTCATAACACCATCGCCGATTGCTGTGGCGTCAGATGTAAACGATATTGCGGGCAATTCAGCCGGCTTGGCCGCACGCAGCATGCGTGCATCGGCGGCAAATAGCGGGCCTACAATTATTTCCGGATTTTGACCAAGTGCATCATTGATTGCGGTCGCGCCTGCTGATGTGTCAAAGAATGACACGGACAGGCTGGATGGCGCGCGCTGCAGAACGGCGGTCTCTATTGATGTTTTTATCGCGCGACCGGTGGCGGCGTTATCCCCGCTAAGCGGTAGCAGTACCGCCATGCGGTGCGGTGTGGCATCGGTTGCGGCCGGTGTGCCGTACATTGTGGCGGGCGTACCGGTGGTATATGTTCCGTATTCGCTGTGCCATGTGTTGCGTGCCACTTGCGTCCCGCATCCTGTAAGCAGGACTATGCCGCCCATAAAACCCAAAAAATTCTTTATATGCATTGAAAAATCCATTTTATTCTGTATCATTTTACTATAAAAGGATTTTGAATGCAAACCGGGCTTTATATTGTTGGGACACCAATTGGAAACTTATCGGATATGTCGCCGCGTGCGATAGAGGTGCTGCGCAGTGTTGATTTGGTTGCTGCCGAAGATACACGTGTTTTTGGCAAATTGGCCGCGCATTTTGATATTCATACACCACGCATGTCTATGCATGACCATAACGAGCGTGATGTCGTTCCGGATTTGATTGAAAAGTTGCAGGGCGGGGTGACAATTGCGGCTGTATCCGATGCGGGGATGCCGGGGGTTAGTGACCCCGGGTTTCGTCTTGTGCGCGAATGTCGGGCGGCGGGTGTGCCGGTCTTTGTTGTTCCCGGGCCGACGGCGGCGGTGTCTGCGCTGGTGTTGTCGGGGTTCCCGACGGACAGGTTTACATTCTGTGGCTTTTTTGATGACAAGAAAGTTCGAGATGACAATAAAATACGTCACACAATAATTTATTACGAGAGTCCGAACCGTATAATGGCGACGATTGCAACACTGGCGCGTGTTATGCCGGAGCGCAAAATTGCCATCGTGCGTGAAATAACCAAGATTCACGAGGAAACGATAATAGGATATCCGGCGGAACTGGTTGATATTACGCCGCCGCGCGGCGAAATTGTAATTGTTGTCGCACCTGCGCCGGAACATAAGATGACAGATGCCGAGATATCAGAAATTGTAAATGACGTTGTCGCATCGTCGACCAAGGCGGCGGCGGCGGATTTGGCGGCGCGCGCCGGGATTTCAAAAAAAGAGGCGTATAAGCGTTTACTGGAGGCGGACAATGATTAAGTTTGTGGGCAGTTTTGAGAAAGTGGCGTCTTTGCCGAATACGCAGTTTGCGGAATTTGCGTTTGTCGGGCGCAGTAATGTCGGAAAGTCTTCGCTAATCAATGCGATTGTCGGGGCGCCGGTGGCGCGCACATCAAATACGCCGGGACGGACACAGTCGCTGAATCTGTTTAACATAGATGACCGCGCGATAATAGTGGATTTGCCCGGATACGGATATGCACGTGTTTCACGCACCGATGCGCTGCGGTGGCTGCAGCGTCTGGAGGAGTATTTATTAAACCGGCGTCAGTTGCGGCGACTGTTTATTCTGATTGATTCGCGTATCGGGCCGCGTGATGCTGATTTGGATTTAATGGATTTTTGTGATGCGCATGCAATCAGCTATCAGATTGTTTATACAAAAAAGGATAAACGTGTCCGCGAGGAAAAGCAGCTGCGTATAAATCATGAAGACCATGGTGCAATGGTTCCTGAGATAATTGAAACATCTGCGGAAAAGAAAACGGGGCTTGACCCTATAAGGGCGACCATTGGCATTAAATAAAAACATTTTTTGTGCATCAAATCCGGCCCGCATGGCGGATGCTTTGTGGCATGTGATACAAGACGGTGATGCGGATATCGCCGATATGCTGATTTTTTTGCCCAGCCGTCGCGCCGTGCGTACGGTTGAAAAAATGATTGCCCGAAAAAAAGGGGGGGCGGCCGTATTGCCGCGTTTAGTTGCGCTGGGCGAGGGGGCCGAGCTATCCGACTTTGACGATGATTATGATGCGCAGTCTCTGGATGATGTCGTGCCGGACATATTACGCGTGTGTGTTGCGGCGAAATTGTTGTCGGCCGATGCAAACATTGCAAATATAAGTACTGCGTTGCCGGTTGCGCGTGATTTGATTCGGGTAACAGATTATCTTGAAAACGAAGGCGTTGATGTCGCCGGATTGGACTGGTCATCTGTGGTTGATGAAAAATATGCCGCCCATTTTCAGTCCAAGGCCCGGATGCTTAATATTATTTCGCGTGTTCTGCCACAGTGCGGTGGCGGGCGCATGACACGTGCGGCGCGTCGCAATGCCGATATTCGTGCATGGATAGACGTTATAAAAAACGGAAAATTTTCCCGTGTAATAGTATGTGCGTCAACCGCATCTGTGCCTGCGACGGCCGACCTGATGGCGGCCATCGCAGAAATGGGGAATGGGCGCATATTATTGTCCGGAAAAATTTCCGGTCAGGCTTTGGATTTTACGCTGGAAACCAACCCTTATAATTCCGAGTACAAGTTTTTAAAACGTTTGGGGCTAACACCCGGTGATGTTGTTGAAATAGATGTCGGGGAAAGTGCGATTGATTTCTTTAATCAGGCATTTGGCAATGTTGTGTCTGGGGAAGGGCGCGCTTTGACCGGATGCAGTTTGATTGAATGCGCGCGCGAGTCAGAAGAGGCGGCGGCGGCCGTAGAAATTGCCGCACGGGCGGCGGCCGCGGGGCAAAGTGTGCTGATAATAACACCGGATGCCGCCGCGAACGGACGTTTGCGTGCCATGTTTGCCGCACGTGGGATTGAGGCTGATTTTTCCGGTGGTATGTCCGGTGCCATGTGCGCTGCGGGGCGCGCAATATTGAATATGCTGGATGCATGGATAGAGCGTGACGACAACACTTTTGAGCGCATGTATGCGGCGGCCGGTCATGATTTGCTGCGAATGATATCGAATGCGATAGAGGACCAAGATGCAGCCCTGTGTCCATTGTTTGATATGGATGATGAAACGTATGCGCCGGTCTGGATGGCATTGGACGAATTATCACGTGCGATTGCGACGGTCGGGATAGAATTAAGTGCGCATGATGCCCGTGCGTTTGTTGCGGACACCCTGGCCGGGGTGTCGTTAAGGCCGCCGATGACAGATGATGCGCAAATCTGCGTTTTGGGGACGATTGAATCGCGTATGCAGACGGCCGATGTTGTGATTTTAACCGGTCTGAATGAAGGAATGTTTCCGGCGCGCGGATATGAAAATGCATGGCTGCCGCGTGGTGTTGCGGCATCGGTGGGATTGCCGTCCGCCGACAGGAAAGTGTCACTGATGTCACTGGACTTTATGAACCTGTCTTGCGGGCCGCGTGTATATTGGCTGCGCAGCAAGATGGCCGGCGGCACACAGACGACCGAATCCAGATTTTTGTCGCGTGTGCGCGTGCATCGCGGGACGTTTGACGCTGAGGCGGCAGACGTGGTTCTGGGTGCTGTGCGTAATCGTGATATGCCGCCCGCGCGCCCGCTGAATCCGGGTGTGGCGGCGCCGGGGGCGGACTGGTCCGATGTGTATGTGACAGAGTTGGAGTTGCTTATTCATAACCCTTATGCTTTTTATGCGCGGCATATTTTGCGCCTCTATCCGATGGATGACTGGTGGCAGGGACCCGATGCCCGTACATTTGGAAATCTTGTTCATGATGTGATAGAACATGCGGATGGATGCACGCCGGCGGATATTGTGGCAATGATGGATGCGCGGGCACGTGATATTGTCGGTGACCGGTCGGTATTGTTTCATTTCTGGCATCGTCGCTTTTTGGAAATAGCACCTGTTATCGCGGATGTTTTGTCGCGTTTTCCCGGGCGGGCGGAGATTGCAGGCTCCGTTCG
Organism: Alphaproteobacteria bacterium; assembly: GCA_029051085.1. Classification (GTDB taxonomy): domain Bacteria; phylum Pseudomonadota; class Alphaproteobacteria; order Rs-D84; family Rs-D84; genus Enterousia. The sequence continues at coordinate 6,062 of JAIDLK010000028.1, forward strand.
TATTCCAGTCGGGACATCCGGTATGCGGACCGTTCGCGCGCGCGCAGACCGCGTAAGTGGCGCGATGGTTATTGACATTAAAACGGGTGCGGCGCCATCGAAAAAGCAGCTGCTGGATGGGAATATGCCACAGCTGCCGCTGGAGGCATATATGCTGCAGACGGGCGGCTTTGCCGCAATGGCCACGACAAGAGATGTGGCGCCGGAAATGATGTTTGTACAGCTGCGGGCGGGTGATGTACGTACGATTACATATGATGCGCAACAGACATCTGAAATGATGGCGGCCGCAATTGATAAACTGACTGCGCTGTTTCAGCAGTATACTGCCGGTGCCGCGGAATATGAATATCGCGTGCAAAGTGATGCAAAATATCGTGCATATGATGATTTGGCGCGTGCGGATGATTAAAGCGCCTTGGTTGCGGATTTATAAAATTTATGATAAAATTCGCGCGAAAGAATTTCATGCATATCGGGGAGAGGGGATACTTACATGGCCAGGGACAAATATTTATCCATGCGGCATTTCGTCAGTGGTTTTTCGTTTTCAAATCTGGGATTGTTTACAGGGTTTGCGGACGGTATTTATAATGCCGTATATTCACTGGTAATTCTTGAAATTTTTCGCTCTTCGGCGGTTGTTGGCGTATATGTTGCTTTGTATGCGGCGTTTTGCATGTTTGTGGGGCTGTTTGTAAATGAATTGCTGCGCCAGTTTTCAAAAGTGCGGCTGTTTTATTTTTCGATGCTGATGCTGGCCGTATGTTATGCGATGATGAGCTTTTCGATAAAGCCGCTAACGTTTATCGCATTGGATTATACGACGGGGTTGGCAATCACCTTGGTCGGTGTTTTAATTCCTTTGTTTATGTCGGATTTTTCAAAAAATGTCGGCATGGCCAAGCTGAATGCACGCTATCACCTGTGGCTGAATGTGGGGGCGTTGTTCGCGCCGATGATAGCTGTGGCGATTGCAAATCACTTCGGAAATCGCGCCGCGTTTTTTGCATCGGCCCTGATATATCTGGCCGGGTGGATGTTCTTTAAATTTTGCGGAATCGTCCAAGAAGACAAAAAGATTCGCAAGGTAAATCCGCGTGCAACGTTGCGATCGCTGTGGCGTAATACACGCTTGTTTTTTTCAACGCCCGGGATGGCGCGTGCATATGCCATAAACTTTGGTTATTATTCTTTGCGTGCGATGCGGTATTTATATGTGCCGATTGTCGTTGTTGAAAACGGATTTTCAAAAGATACCCTGGGTTGGGTTTTGACACTGGGGATTATACCATATCTGGTGTTAAGTGAATTTATGGGGCGCGCGGTGCGACGTTTTGGTAAGTCCATATGGCTGATTTTGGGCTTTGGGTCGTTTGCGGCACTGTCTGCGGCGGCGACGGTTGTTACGGGTTTCCCGTTGCTGGCGATATTCGTGCTGTGGCAGATATCAGGGGCGCTGATGGAGTCTGTTCATGATTTAATGTTTTTCGATAATGCCAAGAAGGCGGATCAATCACGCTTTTACGGTGTGTTTCGTACAAGTGTAAACCTGCCCAATGTTGTGGCGCCGATTCTGGGGGCGGCCTGTATCGCCCTGTATGGGACAACGGCCGCGGTGTGGTGTGTTACGGCCACCATCGGGGCGATTTCCGTGGGTATTATGCTAAGCGGGCGACGTTAAACTATTTCATTGCGCGCAGGCTTTTTTCCTTGTATTATTTTCATATAAATAAAAGGGGAAAATATGGCAAAGAAAGAAGTTGCGAAAGATGCGGGCGCGGCCGGGAAAAATCCGGCGTTGGAATCCGCATTGGCTCAGATTCAAAAGCAGTTTGGAAAAGAAGCTATTATGAAAATGGGCGACGGGTCCCAGCAGAATATAGAGGCGATATCTTCGGGCAGTCTGGGGCTGGATATTGCGCTGGGGATTGGCGGGTATCCGCGTGGCCGAATTGTTGAAATTTATGGACCGGAAAGCTCCGGTAAGACCACATTGGCGCTGCATGCAGTGGCAGAGGCGCAAAAGAAAGGCGGCACCTGCGCGTATATTGATGCTGAAAATGCGCTGGACCCAAGTTATGCCAAAAAACTTGGTGTGGATGTTGCCAATCTTATTATATCTCAGCCGGATTCCGGGGAACAGGCGCTGGAGATTACGGATACGCTTGTAAAATCCGGTGCGGTTGATGTTGTTGTTATCGACAGTGTTGCCGCCTTGGTGCCAAAGGCCGAATTGGAAGGTAATATCGGTGATTCTTTTGTCGGCACCACCGCGCGTCTGATGAGCCAGAGCTTGAAAAAGTTGGCGGGTTCTGTTGCGCGCAGCAACACATTGCTTATCTTTATCAACCAGATTCGTATGAAAATCGGTGTCATGTTTGGTAATCCCGAAACGACATCTGGTGGTAATGCCTTGAAGTTCTATGCCTCTGTTCGTCTGGATATTCGTCGTACCGGCCAGATAAAGGACAAAGAAAACGTTGTCGGAAACGAGACGCGTGTAAAGGTTGTAAAGAACAAGGTTGCACCGCCGTTCCGTACGGTTGATTTCAAAATCATGTATGGCGAGGGTATAAGCCGTATCAGTGAAATTCTTGATATGGGTGTGAAATACGACCTGATTGAGAAAGCCGGCAGCTTTTATTCATATAACAATGAGCGCATGGGCCAGGGCGAGGCAAATGCACGCCAGTGGCTGCGCGAGCATGAAGAGGCTCAAAAACAGTTGTTGGATAAAATTATGGCAAGGGCCGGTGGTATTGCCGAAGAGATGACAACCGGGCCGTCGGAAGATGATGGCGATGATGCTGTCTCGGAATAATATGTGAAAATAATGGGGGTGTGATATGAATTTGGCGCGAACGATTGCGATGGCCGATGTAATTTTAAACGGGCATGTCCTGAACTGGTTTTGGCGCACTCGCGAACATCGGCGCGCCGTGCGAAGCGATGTTATCGCGCGTGTCATACCCCGCTATTTTCGGCGTTATTTGCCGGCCGCGGCCACGGTGGCGGAAAAGCGGCCTGTCCGTGATGACAAAAATGAAAAGATATTTTCCATATGGCTGCAGGGTGAAGAAAATGCCCCCGAATTGGTAAAGGCGTGTTTTCGCAGCGTGCGTGCGCATTGCAGCCAGGAATTGGTTGTTTTGGATGAAAAGACACTGTTTGAGTATATCAAGCTGCCGGATATAATAATGGAAAAACGCAGAAAGGGCATGATAAAAAATGCTCATTTTGCAGATATATGCCGTGTAGAATTGCTGTATCAATACGGCGGATTTTGGCTGGATTCTACCGGATTTGTTACATCGCCGATTCCGCAGTGGATTGTAGACCAGGATTTCTTTGTTTATATGGCCGGACAAAATGTCGGCAGTCCGTACAGTTTTATGCAGAACTGCTTTATTCGTGCGCGCCGCGGGGCGTACCTGTTGGCGGCGTGGCGTGCAATGATTTTGGATTACTGGTCCCATGAAAATGGCAGCTTTGATTACTTTATGCATCAACTGCTGTTCAAAACAATGGTGATGGGTGACGCGCGGGCAAAAAAATATTTTGAGAAAATGCCGCACATAGACCAGGATCCGACGCATGCGCTGTGGTGGACATATCAAAACGCGCCGTTTGATCAAAAGACTTTTGATGATGTGACCGGTGGGGCGTTTTTTCAAAAGCTGACATACCGTGGTGCGGACTGTCCTGTTCCGGGCAGCTTTGCCGACGTAATGATAAACAAAATGAACAAGTAATGAACAAAAGGTGCGCCCATGCCCGCAATTTCTGTAATCATTCCCGTTTATAATGTGGAAAAGTACCTGCGCAGATGTCTGGACAGTGTTTTGAATCAGACGTTTGGTGACTGGCAGGCAATTTGTGTCAACGACGGCAGCCCCGATGGCAGCGCGCAAATCCTGGCGGAATATGCCGCCCGTGATGCGCGCTTTATTGTTGTGACAAAGGAAAACGGCGGATTGTCTGATGCGCGAAACGCCGGTATGCCGCATGCGACGGGTGAATATATTTTATATCTGGACAGTGATGATTTTATACACCCCCAGACGATGGAGATTGCATATCATATGGCGCGGCGTGACGGGTCGGATATCGTATCGTTTACATATGACCGTATTTATCGTCCCCAGTTAATGGTGCGTCATGTTTTGGGGTTGGACACGGATGGTGTCGTGCCGATGCGCATGCATAAAAGATATAACGTTAATAAGATAAAGACGCGTGTGACAGATGATGTTTACCAGTATGCGACGGAATATGCACATAATGCCTTTAATCCAAAGCGTCATTGGCTGATTAAGCATTGCCAGGTATGGAAAAATCTGTATCGTCGCGAGTTGATTGCGGATACGCCTTTTATAAAAGGAATATTGTTTGAAGATTTTCCATGGTGGAGTGCCATCATGCTGAAAAATCCAAAAGTTACGATAACGGCGCTGCCCCTGTATTTCTATGTGCCGAATTTTGGTGGTATCGTTTTATCTTCAAAGCAGTTGCGAATATTGCAAAGTTTGTGCACCGGAATAGACAGTGCCTATCGCCTGTATGCATCGCGGGCAACGGAATATCAGATGGCGCAGTGGTCGCGTAAATTTCTGTGGCTGTTTATTAAGTGGGCTTGGCGCAAGGTGCGATATCTGGATAATGAATCGGACCGTGATGTCGCGCGTGCGTGCTTTTGCAACTTGAAAAAGATAGGTGCATTGCAGAATCCGCCTTCACGCAGCGGGCGGCGTATGCGACATGATATTTATGATTTTATCAAGGGCGGGTGTAATCTGTAATGATATCTGTTGTTATACCCGTTTATAATGTTTCCAAGTATCTGCGCAGATGCATCGACAGTGTGTGCGCACAAACATACACAGACTGGGAGATTGTTTGTGTCAATGACGGAAGCAGGGATAATTCGCTGGCAATTTTAGAGGAATACGCCGCCCGTGATGCCAGAATTCGGATAATAAACAAGGAAAATGCTGGTGTTTCAGCCGCCCGTAATGACGGGGTTGCCGCCGCGCGTGGGGAATATGTGCTGTTTGTTGACGGTGATGATTTCATTCATCCCCAGACATTGGAGATAACCCATGCATTGGCCATGCGTGCGAATGCGGATATAGTATCGTTTCGACATGATATCGGAATGTATCGCCGTATTCAGGCCGGTATGCGCGTAGGAATTCGAGTGGCACCAAAGCCGCGGGCAAGGTGCTATGACGCGGCGCGTGTGAAATTTAAAATTACGGATAACTTGCTAAAGTATGCAACAGAGCGAAACCACAGCATGGGCTTATGGCGTATTCGGCATTGTTATCCGGTAATGCACCTATATCGCCGCGAGCTGATTGCGGATATAAAATTTGATACGGATATCCGTATTACCGAAGACTTTCCGTTCTGGACACGCGTGTTGTTTGCGCATCCGCGTGCCGTGATAACGCGGCTGCCGCTGTATTATTATGTGCCGCATTGGACCAGTGCGCTTAACAGCGCCCATGCCCAGCGGTTGTTTGAAAATGTTGGGATGGCCATTGTTCGGTCTTATCGGGTTGTACAGCAAACGGCCAAGCCTTCGGAGATGCGCCGCTGGCAGCGTGAATTTTTATGGCCGTTTATTTTCACGTGTACGCGCGCGATACGCCGTGCCGGTGATGCTGTGGATGTAGGCGGCGCGGTTAAGCGTTTGCGTGAAATGGACGGGATGGGCTGCTTTGACAATCCGGCGAATATGCGGGCGCGAAAATATCGCCGCTGGATTCGCAGATTTATATCCAAATAGATTATATTCCTGTCTTGGCAAAACGTTCGGGCAGTGTTGTAACCCATTTAAGCCCCAGCATGCCCGGCTTGTTTAAGTCATATATCGGGCGGAATATTCTTTGCATTATGCGGGCCAAGCCCCGCGGCATATTCCTGCGATGTGCACGCGTAATGATATCGATTGTTTTTGCGCGCTTTTTCAGATGACGCGACCATGATGCGTTCCGGTCTCCGATTTTATTTTTTATCATGTCCAAATCGGCACCGCCAAAGTGCAAAAGATAAAGGTTTTTATCAATGTGAAAGTTATGACCTTTTACACTGTGAAATCCGCTGCCCCATGTGGCGGGGCGAGCCAATACCACCGGTTTGGTATAGCGGGTGGACAGTAAAGCATAACGGCGCTGGCCCAGCATGGGCATGCCGACATCCAGGGGGCTTTCGCTGTTTAAATCCATACCTATATCCAGCCCCAGTCCGGACAGGGATGTGCCTATCCTGCGTTGGGACAGATATTCGGCCAGCGTTAAATTTGTCGCGGGGTCAACAATTAAAAACTCGTCCGCGTCACAGCCGACAACAATATCATAACCGTCATCGAACAGACGGCGCGCCAATGCGGACAGCAACAGTATTCTGGTCTTGTCCCCACGCTGTACCGCTTCTTCTTTATGCGGCAGCTTCTTGATGTTTGCGCGTCCCGCATGTGATGGGATTTTCTGGTCCAGGCCGTCCAGATAGATATAGAGATTTTCTTCGCCAAACTGTTCGCCGTAATATGATATCCAGCGGTTTAAAAAGAATTCATCATTACGGGCCATCGTAATCGCCGCAATGCGTTTGGGTGTGTTTGTTTTCATAACTGTCCCTTGCGCGCTTTGTTTAATCCGTATTTTATCGCGCGTATTGTTATTTTAAACGGATTGTTTGTTAAAAGCCAGTCCATATACTCGGCGCCCCATGTGCGGCGGGCGTTTTCCAGTATCGCCGAACGTGCCTCTGTGGGAATATGGTTTAATACGTATAGAATCTGGTGACCCAATCGGCCACCGTGACGAGTAAATGCAACCTTTTTCATAAAAGGCAGGCCACGACGGTACAGTGATTTTATTTTGTTATATACACCACGGTTTGCAACGGTATAAATACATCCCCATGCGGCCCCATGCGCTGCAACAGCGGTGGTAAAGCCTTGTTCGTATAATTTCGTAATGGTTCCCTTGTCTGCCTGGGGGCGGACGGATGTAATAAAGGTGGCAAACCAATCGGATTTAAAAACGGATGGTCGCATGCCGATAAACCAAGACTGAATATGCGGGTGGGCGGTTTTTGGATTGCATACCGGGCCAAATGCGTCCCATGCATTTGATTCCATTTTTTCCAAGAATGGTCCCAAATCATACAATGGTCCGTATACGGAATCATTCACCATATAAACAAAATCATAATCGTTGATATTTAAATTTTCGCATGCCCAGATATATGCGCGCTTGTAACTGCCGAAATCGTATTCGCCGTGTCTGGTGGCCGCGGCATGAACGGTGTATGGCGCCAGACGTTGAATCGAATTGTCGGTGGAATCACAGTCCATATGCACCACAACGTCGCCCAGTGCCGACAGGGCGCGCACATAATATACCAGCGAAGAATCTATGCGACCGTTTGGGTCATAGCCTGCAAATAAAAATAATCTTTTAACGGACATTTTCATACCAAAATATGAATTTATATGCTTATAATATACATGTTTTGAACATTTGTTGCAACAATGAAGGTTTGGCAATGACTGTATGCATATACGGACCGAATTCTTATAAAAATTATCTGCAGGGTCAGTTTGCGGCGCTTGCCCGGCATGATGATTTATGTGTGATAAAGGCGGAAAATTCGACCATATGGCCGGTCGGGAAACCGTATGAACACGGTGTATATGACGCATCACATCAATATATAGATGCATCCAGCATTATAATCGGTGACAGGGCGAACCTGCGGCGCCCGCGCCGCTACGCGGCGCTATATATAGATGAGGATGTTTTATTCCTTGGGGATTTGCATCATCATTTCGGCCATGTTTTATTAGAGCGTTTAACGCGTGCGTGGGCGCTGATGGATAAAAAGTTTCGCAATATGAAATGTGCTGTTTTATACAGCAGGGCGGCCGAGCCACTGCCGGATTATTATGTGGAATTTTTAAAAGCATTGGGTGTGCGGCCTGAAAATATAGTTGTTGTTTCGCGTCCCACACGCTTTAAGACCGTTTTTGTTCCGGAAATATCAAAGGGGCCTTGTTTTTATTCGCGCAAGTATGCACAGACATTTGATGCCATTGCGCGTTCTGTGCCCGATGGTGTAAAGTACGAAAAAATATACATGTCGCGCAGTGGTTTGGACAAGCGCCGGACATTTGGGGAAAAGATGATTCAGGCGGTTTTTAAGCGCAACGGATTTCATGTAATTTGCCCGGAAACCATGCACATACGCGACCAGATTGCGATGGTAAAAAATTGTCGTGTGCTGGCGGGCTGTGCGGGGACGGCGCTGCATCTGGCGTTGTTTATGAAACCCGGTGGAAGGGTTGTTCAGATAAAGCGAAACTCTAAGAATGAAGATAATGCCAGAGAGCAATTTTTAATTAACCGTTCTAAAAAACTGGATTCCGTATTCATATGGGCGTCTGATGAAAAGTATCCGACACCGCATTTTACCAATGCACCCCAGATAATACATGCCGGTCATTATATGCGGGAATTCTGGACAGAGTTTCGGTTTAAATACGGTCCAAAAAGCTTTGACGGATATTCGGATGAATATTCGGCATATCTGGCGGCGTGGCGGGAATATCGTCGTACATATGGTGTGCGGCGTAAAATAAAACGCACGCTGATAAAAATCATGGCGTGCGTAATTCCGGGACGCGAACGTCGCGGGCAGTTTCGTGCACGGCTGAACCGCGCACTGAAATGTGCCTAGGCCTCTGTGTTCCTGCGGGCCTTTTTGCGCATGTTGCTATCCAGTTCTTTCTTGCGCAGGCGGATTGTTTCCGGTGTTACTTCAACCAACTCATCATCCTGGATATATGACAGAGCTTCTTCCAGCGTGATTTTGCGCGGCGGGGCCAGGAACAGTTTTTCATCTGCCGTAACGCTGCGCATGTTGGTTAATTCCTTGCCCTTTATCGGGTTTACTTCCAAATCGTTTTCCTTGGTGTGTTCGCCGATAATCATGCCGGAATAAACCTCCGTCTGGGGGTCGATAAACAGTGTGCCGCGCGGCTGCAGATTAAACAGGGCGTATGTGGCGGCGCTGCCTTTTTCCATGGAGACAAGAACACCCGGGCGATATTGTGTAATCGGGCCGCGGTATGGGCCGTATTCGGCAAATACGCGGTTCATGATACCGGTGCCGCGCGTGTCGGTACGGAATTCGGACAGATATCCGATAAGACCGCGTGACGGCGCGGAAAATACGATGCGTGTCTTGCCGATGCCGGACGGTTTCATCTCGCTGATTGTCGCTTTGCGCTTGGTCATTTTTTCAATAACGACGCCGGAAAACTCATCGTCAACGTCAATAACAACGTCTTCGATTGGTTCCATTTTTTCGCCGTTTTCGTTTTCATGCATAACAACGCGTGGGCGGGAAACCGACAGCTCAAAGCCTTCGCGGCGCATCGTTTCAATAAGAATGCCCAGTTGCAGCTCTCCGCGGCCGGATACCTCAAACGCCTCGTTGTTTTCGCTTTGTGCGACCTTTAGTGCGATGTTTGTTTCCGCTTCTTTGAACAGGCGTTCGCCAATCATGCGGGATGTTAATTTCTTGCCGGATTTGCCGGCCAGTGGTGACGTGTTTACAAAGAACGTCATCGTTAAGGTCGGCGGGTCAATCGGCAATGCCGGAATCGGCTCTGTTACCTCTGGCGCGCATAATGTGTCGGCCACGGTTGCCTTTGAAAAACCGGCAACGACAACGATATCGCCGGCGGACGCACTGTCGCGGGATACCTTTTCAACACCACGGTGTTCAATAATTTTTGTAATTTTTGCGTTTTCAATGAATTCGCCGTTCATATTGATGGCCTTTACCGCCTGGCCGACGCGAACTGTACCGGATTCTATTTTCCCGGTCAGAATTCGACCGACATATGGGTCCGCCTCCAGTGTGGTGGCCAGCATGCGGAACGGCGCATCCAACTGGCAGCGTTCGCCGTTACAGTCAGGGGCCGGTACGTGGTCTACAATCAATTGAAACAGCGGGGTTAAATCCGTGTGCGGATCGTTCATGTCGCGTACCGCCCATCCGTCGCGTCCGACAGAGTACAGATACGGGAAATCCAGCTGGGCGTCATTGGCGCCCAACTTGTCAAACAAATCAAATGTTTCGGTCAAAACCTCGTCCGGGCGGGCGTCGGCACGGTCGACTTTGTTTATGCATACAATCGGCCGCAGGCCCAGTTTCAGTGCCTTGGATAAAACAAATTTTGTTTGAGGCAGGGGGCCTTCGGCAGAATCCACCAACAATACAACACCGTCAACCATTGATAAAATACGTTCCACTTCGCCGCCAAAATCTGCGTGGCCCGGCGTATCGACAATGTTTATCTTGTAGTCACGCCATTGAATGGATGTCGGCTTTGCGGAGATGGTAATGCCGCGTTCACGTTCAATATCGCCGCTGTCCATTACGCGGTCTTCGACCTTTTCATTTTCGCGGAATGTACCCGACTGTTTAAGCATGTTGTCAACCAGCGTTGTTTTACCGTGGTCAACGTGCGCAATAATTGCGATGTTGCGAATTTTCATATATTTGACCTTTTTTATCGGGTATAGGGTATAACATAAATTCAAAATTTCAAGAAATAACCGATTTTTTATGCTAAAATATGAAAAATAAATAGGGGAATGTTCATGAATAAATTTCTAATCTTTGCAATGCTTGTTATAACAGGGCCGGCATTTGCCATGAATGAAACGGCGAATATGCTGCGTCGTTGCGAGGGGGTAAATGTAACAAATTCTGATAATTATATCCTGCGGTGCTCGCCCGATGATAAAATAACAAAGACGATGGAACGCGGGGTTGAGCAGTTTTTTTCCGCTGATAATGATGGTGATGTGCGCGGCAGTTTTTTGGATGCAGTCCCTGATAATAAAGACTTTATATATGTGAATGTTATAAGAAATTCGCCGGATTCTCGCTATGCAGACCAGATTTGCTATCGTTTTATAAAAGAAAAAGACGCAAGTCGTGACGGATATTATGCCGTAGAGGTCTGTGAATACGAGCGTGCAGATTATTATTTATAATACCTTGACAATTTAAAATATTTGTCTATAATAATAGTGTGATAAATAAAACAGAGGGATTATTATGCAGACAAATAACAAAGAAATTATTGTTCAGTCAATCAAAAGCGGACTGCATGCTTTTTTTGAGATTGCGTATACGAAGGCGTATCGCGGTTCATGGTATAAGCGGCTGCCGCGTTCACAGCAGTTGCAGGCGGGTCGTGCAATATTTACTTTGCGCGATATTGCGGCCGCACCGGAAATGCATTTTTCACGCGGGGCAACCGAGAGCCAGTGGCGTGCCCGTGGTAAAGAATATGCCAAGAGTCATGGGTTGGCCGAAGAATGGTCGGCTTATTATATCGTACCGAGCGCCGCTGACAAGGTTCGTGAAAAGGTGGAGCCCGCGTTTTGGAATGATTATCAGCTGCGCATGCGCCTGTACAATTTCTGTGAAACAATACAGGACTGGTACTATAACACGACGTCCACAGATGTGCGTCAGCAGAACATTGCGTTGAAAAACGGTGAAGATATTATCGCGATGTCAAAAAGAATTTGCGATGAACGCAGCATTGAAAAAGACGGTCGTGCGGTGCATTACATAAACAAGTTCTTGGAAAATCCGATGGTTCAGCGTATGCTGGTTACAGGTTACTCCAAGTAAAACTAAGTGCAAGAATCCGGCGATTGCCGGATTTTTTTATTATAAAATTCCACTGTGATAACATGTGTTTGATTCTGTGAAGACGAAAATTCCCGTTTTGTCCTTATAAGATGTAAAGTTATATACATATATGTTGCATCCTGTTAGCAGGTATAAATAATTGTCACCGCGTGGTAATAATTGCTCGCCATCTTCTGTGGTAAAATCCGGTTCCGGGCATGGATAGCACAGGTTGTCGGTTGGTGATTTGTATGAATATCTGTCGCATTGTGAAGAATCACCACCGCCGCTGCTTGTTTGGGCAGTCCAGCCGGATGATGTGCAGGTATATATCGTCTTGGTTCCGTCAGAGGTTGTTGACAGAGGACTTTCGCCGATGCCGCTTGTGTGTGATGTGCTGAAGCAGCCGGCATATCCGGCCATACAAGTGGCTGTGGGGGCGCCGCCTGATTCACACCACCAGCATTCATCTTGGTCTTTGTATAAACATGATTGACCATCACTGCCGCCGATGTATATATGTTCAGCGGTGGCCATGCCAAAAATAAACGATGATAAAAAAGGACCGTTTTCCTTAGGCGTAACAGGGGGAATAAAAAAATGAATAAGTCCGGGATTTTTCATAAATTAAAAACCACCGTTTTTATCGGTGGTTTTTTTAGGCATATATTTATGCGCTTATTTTAATTGTTTTACGTCTTTGGCGCAAGTGGTTTATTAGGCTTTATGCCGGCCGCCGATTTTGGTGCGCCCGCCCATAAGCGGCTGCAACTTTTTCGGAATGTTTACACTGCCATCGGCATTTTGATGATTTTCCAGCACCGGCACCAAGGCGCGCGGCAGAGCGATTCCCGTGTTGTTCAGGGTTGCACAGAATTGCATTGTCCCGTCCGTGGCGCGATAACGCGTGTTTGTGCGGCGTGCCTGGAATTGTCCGATGGATGAGCAGCTGCCCAGCTCACGATATGTATTCTCGCTTGGGAACCATGCCTCTACATCGTTCATTTTAACCTTGTTAAAGCCCATATCGCCCGTGCATGCGGCAATTACGCGATATGGCAGCTCCAAATCTTCCATAATTTCACACAGGTTGCTTAACAGATGTTCGTGCATTTCATCACTTTGTTCCGGGGTGCAGTAAATATACTGTTCAACCTTGTTAAACTGATGAAAGCGAACCAGGCCGCGTGTGTCGCGACCGGCGGCGCCGGCTTCTTTGCGGAAGCATGGCGAGAAGCCCGCGTATTTAATCGGCAATTCTTTTTCTGTTAATATTTCACCGCTGTGCAGCGAGTTTAAAATTATTTCCGCGGTACCGGCCAGACAGCGATCTGTTCCGGTCAGCATGAATACATCGTCATTCATGACAGACATGTCCGCGCCCATAAAATGACCAGCATTGAATATAGTCTGGGGTTTGGTAATCGATGGGCATTCTACGAAACGAAAGCCTTTTTGTATCAGCTTTTGTATAACATACGTTTCAATCGCCAGCTGCAGCTCAGCCGCTTCGCCCATAAGGGCATACGTACGCGTTCCGCAGATATTTGCAATTTTTTCCGGCGCCCACCAGTTGTTCATATCCAGCAGGTCCCACTGGGCACGTGGCGTAAAGTCAAATTTGCGTGGTGTGCCGACGCGGCGAACTTCAACATTTTCCGTGTCATCGCGTCCAACGGGGGCGTCCGTGGCCGGTATTTGCGGCATGCGATGCATCAGGTCAGACAGGGTCGCTTCCTTTTCGGCCAGTTCGTTTAGCTCGGCTGCGATTTCTTCGCCAATTTTTTTAGATGCCGCAATCAGCGGCGCTTTGTCAGCGGCCGTCGGAATTTCGCGTGTGATTTTATTTTTTTCCGCCGTTTTTGTCTGCGTTAATGTTTTTAATTCGCGCACGCGGCCGTCCAGTGCCAGGATTTCGTCCGTATGGTCTTCAAAGCCTTTGACCAGACAGGCGTTTTTTACAACATCCCTGTTTTCGCGTATGAATTTTATATCCAGCATTTTTATTCCTTTTTGTCTTGTATCATAGTATCGCAGGCGCGCGGGTGCAATTATAAAATGCATTTGCAGACCGGCTTTTCGTATGTTATGCTTTGCCCGATAAAGGTAAGAAAAAGAAAGGAAATATATCATGAACGAGATTGTCATGTATGACGTGATTATATTGGGGTCGGGGCCTGCGGGACTTACCGCGGCGCTGTATACGGCCCGTGCCAATAAAAAAACAATTGTTTTGGGTGGCGATCGTCTGGGGGGACAGACGGCCGGAATTGCAGTGTTGGAAAATTATCCCGGCTTTGCCGGCAGTGGTGCGGAGTTGTCTGAATTTATGAAAAAGCAGGCAGAAACTTTCGGGGCCGAGGTTGTCTTTGCATCTGCAAAAAACATATCCGGTGATGCGGAAAGCGGCTTTAATATTTTGTGTGATAACGGACATAGATATGCGGGGCGCACGGTTATTATTGCAACCGGGGCCAGTCCGCGTCGCCTGGAAATAGACGGGGCCCGTGAATTTATGGGCAAGGGCGTTTCATATTGTGCAACATGTGACGGATTCTTTTATTCCGAAAAGGATGTTATCGTCATGGGTGGCGGGAACAGTGCGCTGAATGATGCGCTGTATCTGGCGGATATTGCGAAAAGCGTAAAGATTGTTTACCGCAAGGGCGCATTTACCCGTGCCGAGGCCATTTTACGTCAGCGTGTTTCGGAACGTGAAAATATTGAGTGTCTGTTTAACACCGATTTGGCAAAGATTGCCGCGGGGCCGGATGACCGCTTGGTTGTAACAACAACAGATGGTACGGAAATTTTAACAGACGGATTGTTTGTCGCAATCGGGCATGAGGCGAATACGGATTACCTGACCGAAGACGTGGCGCGTGACAATATGGGACGTTTGGCGCCGGAAAACCTGCCGGCGGGGATGTTTGTCGCCGGTGACGTATATTCCGGTATTAAGATGCAGATTGCAACGGCTGTGGGGACGGGGTGCAGTGCTGGTATGGATGCGATTGCGTATCTGAATTCAAGAAGCTGAATAAAAATCCCCGCCAAGGCGGGGATTTTTATATTTGTCGGCTTGTGTGAGTCGTGCCGACGGGGTGTCGAAGCCTTCTTGAAAACGTCGCATTGCGACATCAATATTGATATCACAAGCATTCTTATTCGTCATCAGGAGTGATTTCACAGTCTTTTTCAAAAATAAAATCCCCAAAACGGGGAGTTTATTTTTTCCCGAAATATTTTTTCAATGTTTCATACGCGTCACTTATCTTGGTAAATTCGGCGGCGGCATTGGATACGTCTTGTGCCGTGT
>JAIDLK010000029.1 GCA_029051085.1 Alphaproteobacteria bacterium
CTCTACCAGACTGAGCTACGCCCCGATTACATTTTGTAAGTATAACAATCCTTTTTTAGAATTGCAAATTTTTATGCTTGTCTAAAATCAGTAAAATTTCTAAAATGAAAATAATGATAAAACTGCGCGTACTTTTCATGTTTATTATATCGCTGGCAACGGCTATGCCTGCGTATGCGATAACTACACGCAATACCGGCGCACGCAGCGCAACCGCGTCACCGACGGCGGCATATAACTATAACTACATGTATCCGTACATGAACAACCAGATGCGCACCGACTTAAATCCGGGTGTCACGCCCAACCAGGGCTCCAATCCAATAAATGTAATCACCAAAACAGAACAGCTGTCGTCACCACGACGTGTTGTGGCACGCTCTGCCGCACGCAGCGCGACCGGCACAGCCACAGCGGCGTCTTCATCGGCCCGGGCGGCAACACCATCTACTAACACCGCCACAAATACATCCGCCGCACGCCGTGTTGTGGCACGTGCAGGGACCACAAATTCACAGCGTATGGCGGCCCGCTCGTCCCGTGGCGATGCAAGCACAACCACACAAAATGCCGCAAATGCCGTGGCGGCATCGACATTAAACACAACCGTAAATCTGCCGTCGGCACGATGTCTGGCCGACTATACGGAATGCATGAATGGATACTGCCAACGGGAAAAAACCGCATATAACCGCTGTTACTGCAGCGCAAAGCTGGCCCAAATAGATGCAGAATATCAGCCGGCAATCGACAGTTTAATACAACAGATTATCAGGCTTCAGAGTACCAATACATGGTCGGCAGAGGAAATGAACGAATACTGGATGGCGACAATCGGCAAATACACCGGTGATAATTCGTGGATAAATTTGGAAAACGCATTGAATATAGACTGGGCGGGCACCGAAAGTCGCGTACGCGGCCAGCAGACATTTGCAACCGGTCATGACTACTGCGTCCAGCACCTGCGCGGATGCGGTTACATGGCGACAAATATGCGTGATGCATACCGGTCTGAGATTGCGCGCGACTGCGCAACATACGAATCCGGCCTGGCGAAGATTAAAAACGCAGCCGAAAGCATAGTGGAGAGTTACAGTGACTAATTTTATCGGTATTGAATATGGACGCGGCGCGACCGCAAAAATAGTTGAAGGCGGCCCCGCCTTGGCCCCGGCCGCCGTAAAGGAAATGTTTCCATCCGGTCGTTGGACAATTATATCGGCCGCCCCTGTATCGGCAGACGAATGCATGGCGGACCGTTTTGGCGAAAATTTTGAAATACAGAAACAAATATACGCCGCAACTCCGGCAGAACGCCATATCTTTATCGGCGGCGACCATTCTGTAAACTTCGGCCATTTTACCGCATTAGCCGACAAAATGCCGGACGAAGATTTATGCTTGGTATACATTGACGCCCACCTGGACATACATACGCCCGAAAGTTCCCAGGCAGAGGCATCCGGCGCCCCACACGGCACAAACGTTCGTGCAAATCTGGGCCAAGGCGATGCAAGATGGCTGTCACTGCAGAAAAAATTTCCTGCACTGCGGCCCGAAAACCTGTTTTACTTGGCATCACGCTCATATGAGCCGTCTGAAATAAGCTTTGTACGCGAAAACAATATATTTATGCGCAGCGCAAGCGAACTGCAAACCGACGGGGAACTTGACGATGCAATTGCGGAAATCCGCCGACGTATTGATGGCCGTCCATTTGTCGTATCGTTCGATTTTGATGCGATTGACCCAATATATTTCAAAGATGTTCTGGTCCCGGAAAGCGGCGGCATCAGCATGTATGCCGCACGACGTCTGACTCGGGAATTTGCGGATGCACATAGCTTTGAATTTGTTGAATATGCCCCAAGTGGCGACGAGACCGCGGCGGCGGCCGTTCGTGAACTGGTTGGCATTGCCGCAGATTATCGCTGATTCCGCACAGCTTTTGCTATCATCTGGGCCACATTACAATCAGCCATATACGTGGCAAGCACCACTGCATCATCCAAGTCATTACGCGCGGCCGTCGCGGCGACGGGCGCGACCTGCGCAATTTGGCGCAGGCGTGCATAATCTTTGGCGCGTGCCGCAGATATTAACTGGCGACACATTTTACGCACACGATAACTGGCCGAACCATATGCCGTTCGATATGTTTCACCATAATCGATTCGACGGCCGCCACGATAATTGCGGTTTTGCTCCTCTTTGGGCGCTGTGACAAAAATTTCATTTTCATTTTTGCGGACGCGCCCGTCCACACAATCCCCCTCCCAGCGCGACAACAGATAAGGCTCATTCATAACCGCCGCCATATATACGCGGGAATTAT
Organism: Alphaproteobacteria bacterium; assembly: GCA_029051085.1. Classification (GTDB taxonomy): domain Bacteria; phylum Pseudomonadota; class Alphaproteobacteria; order Rs-D84; family Rs-D84; genus Enterousia. The sequence continues at coordinate 2,339 of JAIDLK010000029.1, forward strand.
TACGCGGCTCGGCATGTGCCGCGGCAAATGCGGTCGGAATTTCACAGCAAACACCATTATCGTAATAATTACCGTTATCGTCATAAAATAGTTTCAGTGCATATTTTGCATTTATTTCCGGAAAAGACATTTTTCCCACAAGCCCAAACAGCCCCGACCATATGCGAAAACCGGCATAATTTATTGGTCCAAACTCCACAACACAGGAGACACCAAACAACCGCCCTATTTCAGGCAGTTCGTACATCGGCCCATCAGTTGAAGCCTTGATATCATGACTATTTTTAGCTAAAAACTCTTCCAACATAATGCGAAATTGGCGGGTTATTGCCGACAGATTTTCCTTGGATACACGTGCTCGCAACTCCGGCGGCAATGCCCCCAGATACGGTTCTATCGTGCATTTTGCTAAAATTGCCTGCCACCATTGGGGCCTGCGACTCCAGTTGCGCCGCATCAAGTTCGTAAGCGCCCGATGCTTTGGACGAAATTCAACATACGATAAAGATTGCTTATTCGACTCCATAAGAGAACTATAGACAAAAATATCTTATAGTCAATATTATTTTATCTCTTCACACATTTTGTTATGTCGATAAATATTGCGTGCCAAATCATCACTGATTACATCCCAGTCCGACGCACGCCCATATATTGGCATACACCTTACCGACACGCATATATCATTCGGCAATGGTGTATTTTTCGCGCAAGACGCGACGAATATCACCAGCCCCAATACGATATGTTTCTGCATCTATTTTCCTTTCTTTTTCAATAATCGCCGTATGTGCAATGGCGACCGCCTTTGCATTTTGCACGGCAATTCGTTCCCGGCATTCCGCACGCCCCAGCGCACCCCCAACGAAATAAGCCAGCACAAGCGCCGCGAACACACCACCAAACAAGTAAAACATTTTCATTTCAAAATTCCGTGAAATTTATATGCGATTTTTTTAGCTAAATATAATCGGTTACACAAAAAAAGCCTAATCCAAACGGTGGTTTTCACACAACAATACAAGGAGATGCAAATCATGAAAAAATATTTAGTATGCTTGGCATTGGCTATGCTCGGCAGTCCCGCCAATGCACTTTCTGCTATAGGTGGTGGTAACGTCGAAATAACACCCAACCAATGCACTGAAAGCAGTTACAAAATCTGCACGCCAGGAATAACATCTGTTATTATGTTAACTAAAAACGCCCAAACGGGCGTTTTTAGTTACTGATTCATGGAACCGAAAAAGTCCGCATTTGTCTTTGTAAGACGCAGCTTGTCCAACAGGAACTCCATCGCCTCCAATGTGCCCATCGGATTGATAATGCGACGCAGCACGTACATTTTTGACAGCAGTTCCTTGCCTACCAGCAAGTCTTCCTTGCGCGTGCCGGATTTTGTAATGTCAATCGCTGGATAGACACGCTTGTCGGACAGCTTGCGGTCCAGAATAATTTCGCTGTTACCGGTACCCTTGAACTCTTCAAAAATAACCTCGTCCATTTTAGAACCCGTATCGACCAGCGCCGTCGCGATAATAGTCAGACTGCCCCCGCCCTCTATATTACGGGCCGCACCGAAAAAGCGTTTCGGACGCTGCAGCGCGTACGCATCGACACCACCGGTCAAAACCTTACCACTGCTCGGGACAACCGTATTGTATGCACGACCAAGTCTGGTAATGGAATCCAACAAAATAACAACATCCTGGCCGGCCTCTACCAATCGCTTGGCCTTTTCAATTACCATTTCAGCAACCTGAATATGACGCGCGGCAGGCTCATCAAACGTGGATGAGATAACCTCGCCCTTGACGCTGCGCTGCATGTCGGTAACTTCTTCCGGACGTTCGTCAATTAACAGAACAATCAGTTTTACGTCCGGATAATTCGTGGCGATGGAATGCGCAATATTTTGCAGCATAACCGTCTTACCGGTACGCGGGGGCGCAACAATTAACGAACGCTGGCCCTTGCCGGTCGGTGATATTAAATCAATAACACGCGCAGACAAGCTGCGCCCTTTGTCTTTGTCGCCCTCTACTTCCATCTTTAACTGTTCATCCGGATACAGCGGCGTCATATCGTCGAATGACACGCGATGACGCAACTGGTCCGGATTTCCGCCATTAACACGCTCAATCGTTTCCAGTGCGAAATAGCGTTCCGATTCGTTTTGCGGTGCCTGTATCTGTCCTTCGACATAATCACCGGTCTTTAAACCGTATTTCTTAATCAGTGCGGGCGCAACATACAAATCATCCGGCCCGGCCAGATAGTTACTTTCCGGCGCGCGCAGGAAACCGAATCCATCCTGCATGCGTTCCAGCACACCGTCACCTATCAGCGTTACCTTGTTATCGGCGGCATATGCGCGCATAACTGCAAAACGCAGCTGCTGAACATTTAGCTGTGACGGGTTTTCAATACCCATATCTTCTGCCATTTTCAACAGTTGCTTTGGCGATTTCGCCTTTAATTCATTGATATGCATATAAAATCCTTTTGTGGGAAAGGGGTACGCGGAACCACGCCCCATGTGTTGCACATATAATAGCACAAAACGACACAAAAGTCAAGAAATCCCTGTATTATTCAGCATAATAACAATCGGTCTGGTATTTATACAATCCGGTTGAGTCTGAAGCCTGGCTGCCCGACGGAATGAAACAGCCGGTAATTTTTTCCGTACCGACCGAGTTCGTAGTTCCCTTTACGCCACCGGACGAAGGACATTCCGTACATCCGGCCATAGCTGTTCCATAATAACCCTTATTACACAGACATGTTGTATGCGCCTCATTCATCGTCATACCACTGGCGCACGCCATAAATTTACATGAAGCGAGACTGTTTAGTGCGGTATACGCACCATCTTTGCAACATGGCGACATAAAATAAGCAGACGTGACATACGACGGGCGCGAAGTGCAAACAGACACACCACTCTCCAGATTTCCACAATAGATAACCCCATCTATTGTCACCGATGGACCATGACACTGCCCGGCCGTACACTTTGAGTAACCCGTCGGACAAGAAATCCCGCCCCCAGTGCCGGAGCCAGAACCCGACCCTGAGCCGGACTCAGATGTGGATTTTGCACATTCACTATGTAAATACCAAGGAGCCCGAGATATGCTACTGCCTACAGTATAATAGCCATCTGCACATTTAGAACAAGAGCACCTGTACGCTTCATAGTCAGTCCCTTCATTAGAAATATAAAAATGCCAGCTTGTACATTCAGGAACATCTCTTGCAAATGCTGCGATACAGTCATCAACTGTTGGTCCCGCCGCAATCGCCGCCCCCGGCAGCATAATTGCAGCACAAAAACCAACGCTTTGATTAGGCATAAAACTTTTATCCAAAAGGGGCGAAAAATGAACTATTTTATAAAAATAAAAAGGCTATGGGAAAGCGTTCCTTTTTATTAGGCATATTATTACACACCTCAACAGCGGGTATTCTGTCACATTCAGACATTTTTTGCAAGCAGCTTTTCCCCTTGCTTTTTGTCCTTTTTCCTGCTCAAATCAATCATAGAATAAAAAGAAAGGACACATTATGGCAGGCAGCATAAATAAAGTGATATTGGTAGGAAACGTGGGTCAAGACCCACAGGTTCGCACAATGAACAGTGGTCAGAAAGTAGTCAGCTTTTCACTGGCGACATCCGAGCGTTGGCGCGACCGCCAGACAGGCGAACAGAAAGAACAGACAGAATGGCATCGCGTTGTAATATTCAACCCGAATCTGGTTGATGTTGCCGAACGCATGCTGCAAAAAGGAACCAAGTTGTATCTGGAAGGCGCCTTAAAAACCCGCAAATGGCAGAACCAACAGGGAATGGACGTATACACGACCGAGGTTGTGTTAAACCCGTTCGCCGGCCAGATGGTAATCTTGGGTGGCGTAAAATCCATGGACGGCGGCATGCCGGGTGGTGATTATGGTGCGCCGGCGGCGGCCCCTGCCCCGCGCGAAGAAATATCGGTCGCCGAAATCGGGGATGATATCCCATTTTAATGGAATGACGAAATATTTCAAAACGCCCCGGACGGGGCGTTTTTTTTATGGATTGCATTCAGGGCATTTTTAGGATATAGTACATATCGTAACGGTGTTTTGCCGTTATGCGGGTGTAGCAATCCGCACGTTTACCGCCCACGCGGGCGAAAAGTCCAATCCATATGGGTTGGAGTCTGCGAATATATTGAATAAGCAGTAAGCAAGTAAACGTGCAAAATGCTACACTCCAACCCGTCTTTCCTGTGATGGGTTTTTATATTTTATTGCGGCGTTTTTTGGTGGAAATCAGGCATCGCAATGATATAATCGACGCATAACTGGTATTATTCCGTTATAGGGGACTAAGAAACCTCTTTAATACAAAAGTTGCCTGCGTGGGCGTAAAAACTGCCAACCCTTTGGTTGGGGTCCTGCGAATATATTGAATAAGTGGGGCAATTTCTTTTGTATTGTTTCTTAACCCCAACCACCTGAATTTTTCATGTGGTTTTTTATTATTAAAAACGGGGGAAACCGGGAATGAGCGGACGTAAAAACGGCGCCACTGATTTTGAACGACGACTGGGGCGTATTATCGCGATGCAGCGCACAAAAATGGGAATGTCCCAGGCGGCCCTGGCACGCGCCGCCGGCGTCACGTTCCAGCAAATACACAATTACGAATCGGCTGAAAATCGAATTGCCGCCGGCACATTGCATAAAATCGCCACCGCATTTGGAATGACCGTGGGCCAGTTGATTGATGGTGCCACCGCGCCGTACATGCAGGACCCGCTTATCGCCAAGACGATAAATATAATGTACGCTAAAATGACCGCACCCCAGCGCAAATGTTTATGCACTGTCGCGGCATACATGACCGGCGGCGAATAACACAGTCTCAAACATCACTATAAATAAGCATGTCTTATTAAAAAAATCCCGGGAGTCCCCGGGATTTTTATTTACGTACCGCCCAATACAGCGCCCACAGCCAACCGACACCGGTCCAGCCAAACAACCAGCTGGCCACACGGATAAGCCCCATATCCCACTTATCCTTTTTTGTCTGGCGCGCCAGCCATGCGGGCGCCAGACCAATGATAATCAGTATCATTGCGGCACCCGCATACTTTGCATACAACACAATATCAGGCAACATCTGCACGTGCTTTCCTTTATTATTTCCTTTTCCGGATTGCCAAGGGGCTTGCGCCCCTCCGCTTTACAGGCCGTATTTCGCGGACGCACCCAGTTCTTCTTCGATACGAATCAGCTGGTTATATTTTGCCATACGGTCTGTACGGGACATCGAACCGGTTTTAATCTGACCGGCATTGGTCGCAACCGATAAGTCGGCAATTGTTGTATCTTCGGTTTCGCCGCTGCGATGGGAAATTACAACCGCGTAATTTGCATCCTGGGCCATTTTGATTGCGGCAAATGTTTCCGTCAGGGAACCAATCTGGTTTACCTTAATCAGAATCGCATTTGCAACACCATTGTCGATACCCTTTTTCAGGCGTGCCGGATTTGTCACAAACAAATCGTCACCGACCAACTGGCACTTGCCGCCGATTTTTTCCGTCAGCTTTTTCCAGCCATCCCAGTCTTCTTCGGCCAATGCGTCTTCGATAGAGATAATCGGATAATCCGTAATCAGTTTGTCATAGAACGCAATCATATCATCCGCAGACATTTTTTTGCCTTCGAATTCATATACGCCGTCCTTGTAAAATTCAGACGAAGCAACGTCCAAACCAATGGAAACCTGATTGCCCGGGATGTAACCCGCCGCCTTGATTGCTTCGATAATGGTATCCAAAGCCTCGGCGCACGTTTGGAAATTCGGCGCAAAACCACCCTCGTCACCAACGTTTGTAGAGCTGCCGTGCTTTTTCAAAATCTTTTTCAGGTTGTGGAAGATTTCACTGCCCATGCGAATCGCTTCGACTTCGTCTTTTGCGCCGTTCGGGATAATCATGAATTCCTGGGCATCCAAACCGTTGTCCGCATGCGCACCACCGTTGATGATGTTCATCATCGGGCGCGGCAAGACAACCGGATTTTCGTTGCCATAAACAGATGCCAAATATTTGTACAGCGGCATCTTTTTTGCATCCGCCGCCGCACGCGCCGCCGCCATGGATACAGCCAAAATCGCATTTGCCCCCAGCTTGTCTTTGTTCGGCGTTCCATCCAGTGCCAGCATTTTTTCATCCAACGCTGTCTGTGCGGACGCATCCATACCCATGATTGCCGGTGCGATTACGTCGTTTACATTAGACACAGCCTTGGATACACCCTTACCCATGTATGCATCACCGCCGTCACGCAGCTCCAGCGCTTCGAACGAACCGGTTGATGCACCGCTTGGCACCGCCGCGCGCCCAAACGCCCCACCCGACAGCTCAATATCGCACTCAATCGTAGGATTGCCGCGGCTGTCCATAATCTGACGAGCATGCACTTTTTTAATTTCAAACATTATTTTCTCCTTCTTTACAAAAATTAGTCTTTACAAATCATATTTTTTGACTTGCCTTACCTTACCAATTTGTTGAACAATAAGAGCACAATCAGAATCAAAAATAAACAAAAAAATATGATAAAAAAGCTATTTTCTTTTATTTTCTGCCTGACTCCGATTGGCGCGATGGCAGCCACCACAGATTTATATCCGTCCGATAATAACGGTATAATCAATGTGACTGATAATACGTTGCATCTGACTGATGCCGACAACAGTGTTATTATTAAGAACAACCCGTCATATGCCAACCCGGCTAAATCCCTAACGGTGGACAACAATGGCATTAATATTTCGGGTGGCATGATTGTTGGCCGCAATGCGGGAACTGAAACCGGCTGGGTATTCATATTGAATGAAACAACCGCCGGAACTGATGACGGTTTTACAATTACTTCCGCCGGCCCTATCAATATCGGCGGCATGCTCCAGGTTGAAAACGGCAACTATCTTAAAATCGGCCAAACCGGCGGCGCAACAACATCCATGACAATCGGCGCTGCAGACAACATTGCCTTGGACAACAGCGGCCGCTTGGAATTAACAAATATCAGCGCATTTACAACGACCGGAACGATTCGCAATAACATCGATGCAACATCCATGGATATAAACGCCGTATCAATGTCGACCGGCTCTATCGCTAATATGGGCGGCACGATGACGATTGGTCACTTGGACGCGGCGGGAAATATAATAATGACCGGCGGCTTGAATACAAACGGCGGCACAATTATCGCATCCGACAATGCAACAAGCACAAATATCGCCGCCGCATCATTAGAATCCGGCAAAATCCAGAATAACGCCGGCACAATGATTATAGATTTGTCTGGCAACCTGACATCCAGTGGCGTTATTGAAAACAAGGGCGGAACATCTATGAAAATAACCGCCGGCGGCGACATTACCGTGGCGGACGCTATGACAAACGAAGCCGGCGAAATGGTTATCACGGCCGAAAACCTGACCATCAACGGCCAGGATGCCACGCATAACAACGCATCCTTTGTAAACAGCGGCAATTTGACCTTGTCAATCAATGGCAAGCTGACCCTGTCAAACGGCTTTGACACCAGTGCGATGGATATTACAAACAAATTCAATCTGACTGTGGGCGAATTGGACGTTGGCGGCAATGACAACTGGCTGCAACTGTTCTCGAACAAGCTGAATTCTTTCAACGTAGCCGTGCGCGATGGTGGTCTTAATCTGGCGACAGATATAATAAACGGCCAATCTGCCAATGTTTCCAACGCGGACGCCAATATGAATATCACAGCCCAAAGCATCAGCGCAAATTCAGTAACAAATTCGGGCAAAGTATTAAATATTGTGGCCAACGGTGAAACCGACGGCAATATTGCAATCACAAACGGTGTAACAGGCAACTCTGGCGCAACTACATTGGCGGCGGCGGGAACACTGGATATTGGCGGCGCAATTGCAAACGCGAATACCGCAACAATGACACTAAGCGGCGAAGGTGGCGTCACAATCGGCACAACCACCACGCCCGCGTCTGTGACGAACGCCGGCGAAATGCATATTTCATCGCTGACATCTACAACCGGTAAGGTAACGGTTAACGGCACTGTTACAAACAATGGCGGCAACCTGCTTATCGATTCGCGTGAAATTGATATAACCGGCACTGTAACCAATAATGACGGCACGATGTCAATATATGGCTCTGACAAAAACTCGGGGGCGGTATCATTGGGCGCACTGAACGCGACCGGCGGCATTGTAAACCTAAACTCTTTGATTGGCTTAATCGATATTAACGGCGACATGCGTGTCACAGACGGTGCGCTGAATATCGGCGGCGCCACAACAAGCATAACGGTTGATGGCGAAACCCAGATTAATGGCGACGTCACTCTGTCTGCAACACCTGTACTGGCCGCCGGTGCGGTTAATATTGGTGGCGCCGGGGTCCAGAATTTTGTTCTTAAATCCGCGAATGGCATTGATATCGCAGGCGGCATTTCCGCAGAACAAAGCGACTTTAACCGCACTGCTCAGTTTATCGCCGGCAATAATATTATACAAATTGGCGGCGACGTTGCGGCAGCCGGACGCGGCAGCCTGATATTCGGCGACTCCGCCGCCAGCCAAACAACAATCACCGGCGATGTTACCGCCCGCAAGGACACCGGCAGCAACACAGGCTCCATTGAATTCTATGGCAGCGAAACAACCGTGGGCAGCTTGGCCGGCGACGGAAAATTTATAACTCATGGCGCCTTGCTTACCGCGACAAATGCAAACGGTATAAATATCGCCGATACAATCTGGTTCAACAGCCCTGCCGTGGACCCGGCCAGCGGCCTGATTGTAAAAGACACCAACACATTGACATTGCAAACAACGCATGAAAATGGCGACATTACCGCGGGCGCAATAGATTTAGCATCCGGAAACACGCTGAATATGACATCCGGCCGTGACATCACTGTTACAGGCACAATCACGGACAACGGCACGTTAAATATGACCGCCGCCGGCACGGCATACGTTGACAATGCGGTAACCGTTGCGACAACCGGCGCCCTGAAAATAGACGCCGCCGCCATACAGATGGCTGATTTAACCAATAATAACAGCGCAGAATTGGTTGCAACAAATATAACCACCGGCGCCTTGAACGCCGCGGCCGGCACAATGGATATCACCGCCGCCGATTCGCTGACCGCAAACGGCGCGCTGGACATTGCCAGTGGCGCGGTCGTCAATATCGCGGCAGATGACACGGTAATCCGCGGCCCGGTCACGGTAAACGGCAATATGATTCAGGGCGACAACGCCAATGTCGGCGCGCTGAATATCACACGCTCGGGCAATATGGCCGCCGATTCGCTGATGGTAAAAGGTGACTTTGTCGTAGACGGCAACACGAACGTCTATAACTTTATTAACAATGCCCAGATTACCGGCGACATCATCGCAAACAGCGGCATGGCATATATTGGTTCAAATTCCGGCAAGGTCAGCGCAAAAAGCATCAAAAACAATGCCACGCTGTCCCTGGCTGCGCGTAATGGAATTGATATAAATGAAACGATTAAGTCCACCGGCGCACTAACACTGGATTCCGGCGCGGGTCTGACAGCCACAAACGCCATTGATTGGACAGGAACGACCATTCTGGCCGGGGCGGGATTAAAAACCAACAGTGCATTTGAACAGCGCATGCTGTACCAAAACTATGCCGGCGCACTATCAAATAACGATGTAAACGTAAAATCAAACAATTACGCAATCACAGCATCTTATGTTGATGTAACGGGCATCGCCCAGACATCCGGCCAGATGATACTGAACACAGAAAGCCTTGAGGTCGCACAAAACATCGACGCAAGCGGTCTGCGGGTTGTGGGGCCGTCGGCTGACAAATGGCTGAACGTTGGTGTCGGCGGTAATGTTTCCGGCAACACCCAGTTCATAAACCTGAAACACATGAGCATTGGCGGCAATTATACCTTTAATGACAACAGCTCGCTTGTTGCCGCAATACTGCCGTTCGCAACAACCACGGGCACAACCCAAAACTATTGGGCAACCGTCAACACTGACGAAGGCAATAATTTGGGCAAAATAACCAAGCCCATTGATGGAGAACCCTTGATTTCCGTCGGTGGTAAGTTCATAACCGACCTGCATACCGACATTTTAAGTCTGGGTGGCGAAACCGCAAAAACAGGCCAGCTGGGGATTAAAATATTCGACATGATTGACCAGGGTACGGCAATATGGCTGCTGCATGCGGAGGGCGGCATCGAAGAACTGGCGACCAAGATTCGCAATCTGAACGTTCAGTTCTGTAATGCAGACGGCTCAAAGTGCTTTGACTACTATGGCAATGCAGAAGTGTTCAATGGCGCAGACGAAGACCTGCCGGCATATGTGACGGTACGTGACACAGACGGCACCGGCACAATGAACGACATGTTCATCGTATTTGACCCACGTTTTGGGGGCCCGTTGGCAATGTTCAAGATTCAGCCCATTGTCGGCCGCGAGCCAACACATACCAAGGGTGAATATGTTTCTGCGGGCGCATTGGATGACCTGATTGCGGGCCAGTTGCAGAATATGAAATTCAATAACCGTACGCCGATTGACGCCATTCCGGTGATATTCAAAGGCACCAATATGGAACAGATGGCGAACCAGCTGTACGACCGTATGGAATATTATGACCAGACACGTGACGGCGCCGCCTTGTCCCGGTTCAGCCGCCTGTTCCAAGCACGCGAGATAGAACAGCTGGCCGGCAGCATTGCACTGAACGAACATACATCGTTCCGTGATTTCGAAGACCATATGCTGGACGAATTCATCTGGAACCGCAACCGTAATCTGCGCAAGGCATGGGGTGAATTTGACTTTGGCATGTTCAGCCAGCGCGAAGCAGACGGCCACCACGCCAACGGCAACCGGTTCAGCTTTACCGGAGGCTATGACTGGCAGGAAAATGAAACACTGATTCTGGGTCTGGCGGGCCGCGTATCCCACATGTCGGGCAACAACGACGACCATATGGATTTGGGGTACAAGCCGGGCGAATCCATAGCGGGCAGTATCGATATCGATGTCGCCGACACAAACTTTGGCATCGGTGCATATCTGCTACAGAATCTGGGGACGAAAATGCGCGCATATGGAAACGCATTCCTGGACCTGCACTGGCTTGATGTATCGCGCAAACAGACATATATGTCCTCGATTGAAGGCGACGGCACATCGTTCAGCCTGATATCCGAATGGGGCCTGATGCACGACTGGCTGAACCAGTACATTGTTGGCAATGTATACGCACGCGTTGGTTATAACTTTGGATTTTCGGTCACGGAAAAAGCCGGCGGCGATGATTATATGAAGTTGAAATCAGACGGTTATTTCATCTTTACGCCGGGATACAGCTTAATTGCACAAAAGCGCATCTATCCGTCCGCATGGTTCCAAATCCGTCCGTATGCGTCGGTTGGCGTGGAATACGATGTGCTGGGCGCACCGGACAAGGCAAAGTATAAATTTGCACCGGCACACAGCTTTACCAACTACGATATCGAAATCGACCCGCTGTGGGCGAATATCGGGGGCGGTATGGAATTCCTGTCGGCGACCGGGGTTCAGGTGGGGCTGGATTACCGCTATCAGTACAATGCGGATATCCAAATGCATAAGATTAAACTGTCCGGTTCATATCGCTTCTAAACAAAACGGCCCCGTCTCAGGGCCGTTTTTAATATTGCAATCCCGCGATTACAACGATATAATATCTTATGTCGGCGAGTGTTTCGCCGATGGGGTGTAACGACCTCTATGACAGCGTCGGAATAGAAACTTAAGGCGCGCATTTGCGCCGGTTTTTAATATTCGGACGAAAAACAACTCCTGGATCCATACGGGTCAGGAGGGCTCGTGAATATATTGAATAAGCGGCACAATTCTGTCAATTGTCGTTAACCTCCTGACCACCATAACCGGTGGTTTTTCATTTCGAAAAAACAGGAGAAAACACGAATGAAAATACAAATATTAATTCCATCCCTATTTATTGTCCTAAGGATTACACCCGCCCTATCTATTTCGGTAACGAATCCCTGTCTATCATGTCCGGATGGCACAATATCGCCTTGCTGTACCACGTTATGTTGCGACGGCAGTACTGGCGGCGGCACATCACAGCTAGACCCATGTGTATATTATCCATGCGGATGGAGAAACACCGGCACCGCCGGATATCAGTCATATACACAATGCACCTCAAATGATAATAAATGCGATACCAGCATTACAGCATACCGATGCGCCGTCGGCTATTATGGTACCAGCACCAACGGAACGTCCGGTTGCACACGCTGTCCAGCATCTGGCGGAGTATATGGAACAACAGCCGATGCAGGCGCCACATCCATAACAGCATGCTATATCCCCAGCGGGACATCATTCAGTGATGGAAGCGGTTCCGGGACATACACCGGCAATTGTTATTATACAAAATAAAAAATCCCCCGATTGGGGGATTTTTTATTTGCGGGATTTATAGGCCAGCAAAG
>JAIDLK010000003.1 GCA_029051085.1 Alphaproteobacteria bacterium
GGTATATTTATAGTATGTATTATTATTTGCCTCACACTGGGTTTTATTACAAGTAGGCGCTGTTGAAGAGCTTTGAACCACACAGGCATTATAATGAATATCATTAGAACAAACACCAGTGGAGTTGGAGGCCGCCAACGATTTATACTCCTGATTAAAACCGCTCATACATGTTATACATGTCGGAACAACCACCGCCTGGCCTGCCGCGTTGTAATAGCACCAATAACCTTTTGTGCTACAATTTGCCCAAGGATCCGAAGCCGGCGAAACATAACTTCGCCCACCATTGCCATTTGGACAAAAGCCTGTCCATGATGCCTGCGGTATAATATCCCCGCCATAAGAGGAACATATAGATGCCGCGTTCACCGATGTTGTAAGCATCGCCCCACATAAGATTGCGTTATAAGCATGTAATTTTTTCATTTCTCAAATCCCTTTTTGTTATTAAACAAAACGCCGCCAATAGAATTTGGCGGTCGGGGATTGAAAAATCATATTGTGAAATGACCGCAGGCTTTCGCGCATAAACGCTGTTGTATAACCACGCACCCCCGACCTGTTTATTAACAGCCGGGCGATAAAACATACAGCGCACATGCGCTGACGTTTTCTCTGTCGGATTACGGCTTTTTACAGCCGTCACAATAAAGGATTTTTCAGGTCCCGAACCCACTATCCGCATGGATTCAAATAAATTATAAAATAATGCTGCAACCAACACAAGCAACAAATAAGAAATCGCCCAAAAGGGCGATTTCTTATTTATCTTCCAGTATTGCAATTCCGGGCAGCGTACGTCCCTCTACAAACTCCAAGAATGCGCCACCACCGGTCGAAACATACGACATATACGACTTTACACCGCATGCCTCCAGGGCTGCAACCGTATCCCCACCACCGACAACACTTACCAGCTTGCCGTCACGCGTACGTGCCGCAATCTGCTCGGCAATAGAGAATGACCCCATCGACCAGACCGGCGCCCATTCCGCCATACCGACCGTACCATTCCATATAACCGTCGCCGCCTTATCAATCGCCGCCAGATTGCGGGCCGTTGTATCAATCCCGGCATCAATGATAATGTCATCATCGGTTATTGCATCAACAGCCTTGTTTTCCCGAACCGCATCACGCTTAAATTCTTTTGCAACCCCTTTGTCCAAAGGCAGCAGAATCTGGCAATTATTTTCTTTTGCAAATTCCATAATCTCCAGCGCAGTGTCTTTCTGATCGGCTTCAAACAAAGAGTTTCCAACCTTATGCCCCTGGGCATAATTAAATGTTGTCCCCAGCGCACCGCCGATAATCATCGTATCAGACAGTTTCGCCAGTGCTTTCAGTACGCCGATTTTTGTGGAAACCTTGCTGCCAGCAACAATAGATAACAGCGGACGTGCAGGATTTTCCATAACATTCGACAGATTTTCTATCTCTGCCGCCAGCAAATTACCCGCATATGATGGCAGAATTTCCGCCACACCAACCGTACTGGCATGCGCGCGGTGCGATACGGCAAAAGCATCGTTTACAAACAAATCAAACCCTTCGGCCAGCTTTGCCGCAAACGCGGGGTCATTTTTCTCCTCTCCTTCATAAAAGCGCACATTTTCCAGCAGAACAATATCGCCCTCTTTCATGTTCGCCATAAAACCTTTGTCCAGACAGTCGGCAATCAACGGCACATGCATATATTCCGCCACCGGCGCCAGCGAATATTCCATATTCCGCGTACCCTTTGGACGCCCCAGATGCGCACAGATGGCAATTTTTGCACCGGCCGCACGTAATGCGTTTATTGTGGGCATGCTCTGCTCTATACGAAATCCGTCGGTAATTTTACCATCAACAATCTGAACATTAAAATCATCACGCAACAGTACCAGCTTGCCGCGCACATCAACATTTTCAATCGTGCGAAGTTTCATTCTTTATCCTTTCCTTTATCGGTCCAAAACTTTTTCTATAGCAATCGTTTATACCATACTTTTCAATTGCTTGCAAATGCGACTGTGTCGGATAACCGGCATTTTTATCCCATCCATATTGCGGATACTGTGCGGCCAAATCCGCCATGATACGGTCACGCGTTTCCTTGGCAACAATAGATGCCGCCGCAATTGACAAAGACTTTGCATCCCCTTTTATCAATGCCGCCCCCACCAAGCCTTTGGGCACACGGTTCCCGTCAACCAAACAGAATTCCGGCCGCACCGCAAGTGCCGATACCGCACGCTCCATCGCAAGCATTGATGCCCACAGAATATTAAGCTCGTCAATTTCGGCCGGCGTGCACTGGCCCACCGCCCAAACGGTGTTTTGTGTTATCCATTCATATGCCGCCGCACGGGCCCGATGCGTCATCTGTTTGGAATCCCGTATAACAACAGGTATTTCAATATCACGCCGCGGGAAAATCACCGCCGCCGCAACAACCGGCCCGCACAAGGGCCCACGCCCCGCCTCGTCACAGCCGGCAACAATCACGGCATCACATTCGTTCTCATAACTAAAATCAGGATTTGTTTTCATCTGCCACCCAGACTATCACCATTGCAAATAAAAACAAAACAATTTTTCAGCACCTTTATTGGCAGTCCATAATTTTTATCAGCCATATATTAAAAATATCACGAAATAACAAACGGATAACAATCCACAACATATGCCTAATCCAAAGGACCGTTTTCCCAAAGCGGCCCGCCAAAGGCATTTTATCCAAGTATTCCGCACATTGTCAACAGTAAAAAAGTGCCTGATTAAAACGGTGGTTTTATTTCTGCAAGACAACAGGAAAACATCATGAAAACACACATTCTAATCGCATCAACATTCGCACTGATGGGCATCGAATCCGCATACTCAAATTGCACTGAAGCGGATTATTTTGGCACACAATGCACAGCAATCACAGAACCGGCACAAAATATAGCACACTGTAAATCGTATGAGTTTTCGCACTCTCTGTGCTATAAGAACGCGTCGGGAACACATAAGAAATTTCATCTGTGCAAAGAATGTGAAGATGGATATATCCTGACATTAAATCCGGATTATACAGCAATGGGCTGTGACAAAGGCGACGGCGGCGTATATGTCTGCCTGCCGTGCAGTCTGGCAAAAACATGCGACCCGCACAGCGAAATAGAATATGATCCCGACGCATGGCGTGATTCCTGGACAGGATACCAATCAAACAGCTATACGGAATGCAACACCGCCACATGCCAATGGGAAAAGCGCACAACATACAGATGCTCCGCCGGCTATTATGGTCCCGGCGATGGCATCACGGAAAATTATGTCGAAGGATTTGGCATAATGGGCCTGAACGGCTGCACGATATGCCCGCCAAATCCGTTTGCTACACAATCCGGACAATCCGACGTCGATGACAATGCCACAATCCAAAAATGTTATCTTGTGGAAGATATCGGCTATGATTTTACAGGCACATATAACATCGTACCCTCCGGCAGTCGCTGTTATCACGATTAAAAACACCCCAAACTGGGGCGTTTTATTTTATATCGCCATACGGTCGGCAATTTGCTTTTGAACGTATTCGTCCTCGCTGTTATACAGGGGCCAGTCGCCATCAGCCAAATCTTTCATCGATGTCAGCGGCTGATTCAACCGCGCTCGATACAGCCACAGGTTTGACATAACACGCTTTATATAGCCGCGCGTCTCATATGCCGGGAAGCTTTCTATATACAGCAACGGATCATATGTTTCAAAAGACTTTTCAAACTTTACCAAAGTCCCCATCCCGGCATTATATGCCACCAACATTTTAATAATATTATTTTCAATATTCGGATGCGCCAATAAATCAACTATATACTGCTGGCCCAGGAACATGTTATGCTCCGGATTGGAAATGTCAATGTCGGCCATAGAAACCTTGTTGTTGCGCGCGACCAGTTTTGCCGTACTCGGCATTAACTGCATTACACCGCTGGCCCCCGCGCCCGATTTGGCATTTGTACGGAAATTACTTTCCTGCTTTGTAATCGCCAACAGCAGTGCCCGATCAATGGACCAACCGCCCATCGGCTCCCAGTTCGGCAAAGGATACTGGGCCGAATAAATAATATTGTCATCAATTTCCAGAATGCCGCGGTCACGCACCACACTGGACGCCTGAATTGACAATCGCGGCAATGCATACGCCGTCGCCACAGAATTTACCGCATGCAGCGTTCTGTCCGATGCATTGGACGTAATAAGCAACTTCAAATATTGTTCCGCACGTTCGTTCTGTTCAACCTGTAACAGCGCCAGCGCAATTTTCCCGTATTTTGTTTCACGCAGCGCATCCAAATCATCCTCTGTGCAATCCTGTTCAAAGAATTCATACTGCGGCGTATGCCCCAGCATGGTCGCCGACAAAGCACCATAAAACGCCATCGGATGCGCGGCGGCAATATTCCAATATTCACGTGCACGACTGCGCCGCCCGTTAAAGTCCGCCGCACGCCCGGCCCAGAATGCCGCCTCTGTCTTGCGCGCATTGTTAATCTGGTTCAAATCCAAAATACGACTGAAATACTTTTCACTTTCTGCGAACTTCTCCTCTTTAAAATACAGCAGCCCCATTGTCCACAAACCGTATTCGGATTCCGCATCAGACGCAACAAATCCCCATTTTTTCGCCAGTTCATACTCGCCATTTGTATAATAAACATACGCCAGACGACCGGCCAGACGCCCATAATCAGATTCGGTTAACTTGCGGCGAAACGCGGATTCTTGCAATATCGTACGCGCTGTTTTAGTACTGCCACTGCGGATGGCACGCTTAAACTTTGTAATTTTTTTATCTGTCTCGCCCGAATATTTCTTTGCAGTCCAGGTCTCGGATTGGGCCGCTTCAATAGACGCGCCCCCGGTAATAACCCGTGGCAGCTTTGCACTGCGCACGCTTACCTTCTTAATTTTGGCCAGCTTTTCCATACGCTCGGCCCCGGGCATGTTATAATATTTTTGCTGCCAGGCGGCAACCTCGCGTCCCTTGGTGTGATAAGTTTTGGAAATATATCGCTGATACAACACCTCGCCCATCAGCAAGTCATCAGTCAGCTGCTTTTCCAATCGCATCGCGGCATCAATCTTCTCTTTGCCCTGCAGCATAAAAATCTGTGTATAAAGACTGGCGTTTTCGTCATCCAAAACATCAAGCGTTTCCGCATGCACCACCGCCAGCGGCATTATCACAGCAATTAAAAATGCATAAATTTTTTTCATATCTTAAAACAATGACGTTTTCGGCAAATGACATACCGCGGCATCGTCGTCCGCTTCCGGAATTTGATCAATAATTTTCTTAAAGTCGGCAATACGCGAAAACTTGCGGTAAACGGATGCAAAGCGCACGAACGCAATCGGGTCCAAATTCAGCAAAGAATCCGACACCATCTGTCCGACCATGGCACTTGTTACCGTATCATCGGCCGTCTCGGTCTCAAGCCGGCGATGAATTGATGTTACCAGTTTTTCAATCTGTTCATCCCCCACATCGCGGTTCCGACACGCCAGTTTTATGCTGCGACGCAGCTTTTCACGGTCAAAAGCCTCTATCTTGCCGCTATTTTTGCGCACCATTAAATCACGCATCTGAACACGCTCAACCGTCGTGAATTTAGCCCCACAGTCATTACAGACGCGGCGACGGCGAATAATCGCATCTTCGGTATCCGGGCGGGAATCCGTAACGCGACTGTCGGTTGAATTACAGTATGGACATCTCATATCACCGATAACGGTAGCAATCAAAAGTCCCGCGTGCAAGCATAAATTGCAACACGGGATTTTTTGAAAAAAATCGCATTTTTATAAAAATCAAGAAGATTTTTGTATACGCCATCCCCCGCCCGCGTTTTTTTACAGAGCAATATGTGATAAAATAAGCACATAGGCAGAGAGAAATGAACAAATACCTGAACCAGATTTTGGCCGGCGATTGCATAGAGCTTATGCGCGGTCTGCCCGACAACTCGGTTGATGCGGTTTTCGCGGACAGCCCATATAACCTGCAGCTGGGGGCAAAAACATTATATCGCCCCGAAGACCAGACGGCCGCACGCGCGGTCCGTGATTCTTGGGATGCCTTTGACAGCCCCGCCGCATATGACGAATTCACGCGCCAGTGGATGGCGGAATGCAAGCGCGTATTAAAACCGGACGGCGCCATGTGGGTCATCGGCAGCTATCATAACATTTTCCGTGTCGGTGCAATTTTACAGGATTTGGGATTCTGGATTTTAAACGATATCGTATGGGTCAAAACCAACCCAATGCCGAATTTCCGTGGCACGCGTTTTACAAACGCACACGAAACCCTGATTTGGGCCACACCCCAGAAAACCGGAAAATATACATTTAACTATGAAACGATGAAAAAAATGAACGGCGGCAAGCAGATGCGCAGCGACTGGGACATAAACATATGCCTGGGCGAAGAACGCATCAAAGGCGCCGACGGCAAAAGCCTGCATAACACGCAAAAGCCGATGGACCTGTTGCGCCGCGTGATTTTATCATCGACCAAGCCCGGCGACATTATCCTTGACCCATTCATGGGCAGTGGCACAACCGCTGCCGCCGCACGCGAGCTGGGGCGGAACTTTATCGGTTTTGAACGCGAAGAATCATATGTTGCAGCCGCACGCGCACGCGTGGAAAAAATAACACCGGCCGACCTGTCAGACATAGAGGTCGCCGCCCCAAAGCGCGCCGAAACACGCATCGCATTCAAAGAACTGATTGATGCCGGCCTGTTATATGTCGGCCAGACACTGGTCAGCCCCAAAGGCGCCCGTGTCATGATAACACGCGACAGCCTGTTAACACACAGTCTGCACGGCAAGGCGTCAATTCATGTAATGGCCGCGCGCCTGCAGCGCAGCGTCAGCTTTAACGGCTGGGATTACTGGTCTGCGGAAAAACGCGACGGCAGCCTGGTCCCGATTGATGAACTGCGCAAATATCTGCGCGGAATTAAACAGGATATGAAGAAAGCTGCATAATAAACGCCGGCATAAAAAGTTTGGTCTGTCCCCGCGCATAATGCGCGGGAATTTTTTATCCACCACCATTGGCGGAATAGGAACTCACAGTCAATAAATATGTTTATGCGGACACCGAATGCATTTACGCATTTCAACATGTGCACCCTAATCATCATGACAATAACAATAGTCCGTTACAGCCATAAAAAATCCCCGCCATCGCGGGGACTTTTTTACTCGCATGCGCCGTATGATTTTGCAACCGAATAGTTTTCGATGCATCGGCTGCCCGACATTGCACAGGCCGACCGAACCAGAGTCATGGTCTTATCCTCGGGCCCACGCCAATTTATATTCGCCGCCTTGCAGCTGGCCGCGTCGGTCATCGCCCCGCACAACGCACGCCACGAATTACAGTCATCTGCCTGACCGGTGGGCGTTATGCTTTCCGGCAGATTCAGATTCCATTTAACATAGAAATCTTTCAGTGTACCGATATTATGCGACTTGCCAAAGCCAACCTGGGCCAGACCGTCGCCCACACGACAGTTAATATTGCTGCGCTCTACAAATGCCGTAATCGCCGTGGCGACACCGCCCGCGCCCGCACCAACACCGGCACCAATCAATGTTGTCTTAACACGATTATTCTTCTCGCCCTTCAGGATTTCAACATTGCCGAAAACACTGCCAAGCCTTGTTGCTTCCTGGCGCAACTCCTCGGCCGTGATACATCCCGTATCCGCGGTGCAATAAATCCCCGTGCCACCGGCCACCGCACGATTTAAGTGCTTAAACTTGCACTTTCCTTGAGCATTGTTCCATTCATCGGAAACAATACCTGTCAATTCCCCGGCATTAAGTTTCGCATCACGGGCCAACTGGTCCACACACTGCTTTGCACTGGTATATCCACGCCCCACGCACGGACGCGACACTTCATTATCCGCAAAGCATTTGTCGAAATGCTGCTTTAAGACATCGGTGCTGGCGTCACTGGCCGGCATTTGAATACTGCACGAAACCTCTATTTCCTCAACGATTTGCACATCAACACCAATTGTATAATCTGCGGCACTTTCACATTCGGCTGCCGCAGACAGCGCCTGAACATACGCCTGATACAAATCCGAAAGATCATTACACTCCGATACAGACAAAGAATCCGACGAGGTCTCAATCGGCATCAACAGATATTCATTCAGAACGGCAATTTTGCCAGATGTCTTCAACTGCTCCATCGCCTTTTTACGATGTCCTTCGTTTGTACAGTCAAAGCTGCGCGCGCCATGCCCCGCCAATGCACCGACACCGGCACCAACCAATGTCCCACCCCCAATACCGACAACCGCGGCCGTGCTGGTATCGTTCATCAGCGAAAATCCGAACAAATCTTTGTTACAGCTGAACGTTTCGCCCGCCAGTTTCCATACCTCGGCCGGCTTGTCATCACCTGCCGCACCGAACAGCCAGCTGTTCTTAATATGCGTATCTTTGTTATATGCGGCAACACGAATATAGCAATCGGCCGTCGTCGCATCCCAGCGCGCATAGTGTCCACGCGACCCGTCAACTCCACTATGACCGGAATTAACCGTTGCCCCCTGGGGGTTATTCTTAATTAAAACATTGCCCTGCTGCCCATTGTATGCGCCGACACGCTTATTATACTCGGACGTTGTCGTACCATTCACAGACACTGCTGCAAATGACGGTCCGTAAGTATTTCTATCCAACAGCAAGCAAGTATTTTCCGCCTGGTTCGGTGTCAGTCCCGTCTTGCGCAGAACAAAATTGTAATATTCCGGCTGAACCTTGCGTGCATTAAAGTCAATCCACACATCGGCCGCAGAACGGTAAATTCTTTTACAGTTACGACGCACCTCGGTTATGCACTTTTCAACCTGAACACTGCACAGCGCCATGCCGTTTTCAATGCTGTTACGCAAATCCTCGTTAAACAAGTCATTTATTCCATTTGGCAAACCGCCGTTATTTACACAAGAATAAATGTCATTCATACAGTTTGTAACGGTGTAATCGGAATCCTTAACACCACCATCGGGGCATTCGGAATCCGCAACACACGATTTCGTATCCGTATCAACATGCGTACCATCCGGGCATACACAGGCACCGTTTACAACAATTTGTCCTGCATATTCACATGCATCGCATGTATTCGTACTTGGGTTATATATTTTATCATCGGCACATACACACTGCGGATATACACCCGTTGCGCCGTCGGGACACTTGTTCCCCGGCTGTGGCGGATTTGGAATATTGCCCGCGCCACCGTTTGGCGGTAAATTCGGCGACAGATTCCCAACAGTATTTATTGGCAATGTCGGCATAGTCGGCATGCGACTGGACGCAGACATCCCCGCACGACTTGTCCGCCCGTTGGCGGCCGCATACCCGGCAGGTGTCGCAGCATACGCCGCACCAACAAACACCAAAATTCCCATACCGGCAAAAGATGCATCAAACAGTTTCCGCAAACTATGCATAAACAACTCTCCCTTTCTATCTTTTTAATTATAGCGCAAATGATGCTTAAAAAAAAGTACTTTTTAGGACATTTTATTCAATATAAAAACGGTTATTTTATTGACAAACAAATACATTTTGTCTATATTTTTGTCAAATGAATAAAATTGCAAATATCTTTACCACCCATCGTCACGCCATTATATGGACGATATGCTACATATTTGTAATGAAAATTATCTTATGCACGCTGTTTAATTTCGATATGTTTTCGACCACCGCATGGATTCGCCTGGCACATTCGCGCCTTTATGGCTTTGGCGGCATGGTATTTGGAATTCTAATACTGGCGGCACTGCCGATGTATGCGGCAACAACCGCAATAATTGTGCGCACAAAAAAACCACTGTTTAAATTATGGATTCCGCAATTTATTTTGCGTTCATTTACCCCACCCGCACCTCCGACCGAGCAAAAAACCGACGAGCCAGAAAAAAAAGCGGAGCCCGAAACACAGCCAGAAAAATTCCCGGACGACATGCCCACAGAGCTACGCGGCGCCTTTATCCGCGCACGCCGCGGTGGCCTGCGGCCGGCATCCGCGTTTGACAACTCCAATATTATAAACCGTCTGACACCTCAGCCGGTTATGGCCGTCACAGACACCGTCGCAACCAACAACGCGGAAGATTTTCCAATACCACTAAACTTTGACATATCTGACGATTTCACACCGGCCCCAAACGCCCTGCCCAGCTTTACGGAAATAACATTTGACAACGCCCCGGACACAAAACCGGCCGCGACGCCCCAAACGCCTCCGATTGAAGGCGCCAAGCCGGATGGCGAATTCATTATATACAAGGACAATATTATCGCCACGCATGATGACCCGGACTTTTGGATTGCTGATGAAATCGACTGGTTCGCCACCGGCAAGCAACGCCCCAGTCCAATTCAACCGCTTAAGCAACGCGCGACCGAACTAAACCTTAATCCTGTCTTATATCTGGCCGAAACCAATATATTGGATTTGGAAAACCGAATCGCCGAATGGGAAAAAGACGGAATTACTATTATAAAAAATTTGACCGAATTAGCCTAACCGCCAACAAACCTAAAAAACTATTTTTATAAAACCCAATAATGTGCTATCATTAAATAAATATTGAAGGGATATTTAATGAAAAGATTAGGAATTAGCGCACTATTTTTATTTGTTGCTTTATCTGGTGTTAATGCCGCCGTTCCCCAACAGCGACGCGGCACAGCAACCACGGCGGCCCAGACCGCCACAACCACTCAAACACAGGGCGCGACTTCTTCGGCACGCAGCGCGGTATCCGCACGCAGTGCTGCACGTACGCCCGCGACAGGTACAGCAACCACGGCTACGCGTGCCGCAACAGCCGGGAAAACCACGGTTGCACGCGGCAACACAGCAACATCAGCCGCCCCTGCATCCGCCGCACGCAGCGCAACCGTATCCGCACGCGCCGGCGCAACTCAAAAAGTAATCAGCACCGGCACAAAAGTAGCGACAGCCGCACAAAATATAGTGGTTTCAGAAGCCTGCCAGCAAAAATACGACGGTTGTATGGATTCCTTTTGTATGATAGAAAACGCCAGCGGTGGGCGCTGCATTTGCAGTGATCGCAACAAAGAATTAAATAGCGTATTGGAAGAAATAGAAAAGCTTGATCAGCAAAGCTATCAGATGGCGACTGTTGGGGTTGAAAAAATAGAAATGGGCAGCGATGCCGAACAGGCTATCGCCAACGCAAATGCCGTGGCACAGTCCGTAATAAACAATCAAAACAACGAGAAACAAACAACAACACGTCGCTCATTAGATTTATCACTGTGGGATATTCAAGCAAATTTTGATGACGATGATGATATCTTTGCATCTGGCGAACTCAATGCCATAGAAGGCAAAGAAGGAGATGCATTGCATCGTGCTGCCAATGACATCTGCGTGGCAATGATTCCGGAATGTAGTGCTGAAAAATCAATGCTACAAATGATGTATGCTCAACGCATAAAGTCTGACTGTACGGCATACGAAAACAATCTGAAACAACAAAAAAATTCAAGCCAGCAAAAATTATACGCAGCAGAAAAAGCCCTACGCGATGCCGCATTGGATCAGTTGCGCACGGCTAACAAATATGACTTGGGCCAGTGCACGGTAGAATTTAAAAAATGCATGGCAACAACCGGTGGCTGTGGCGATGACTTTAAAGGCTGCGTTGGTATAGCTGCAGCAGAAAATGCAAAAAAGGGCTATGGTTCAAAGTCTTCTATGAAAATGTATGACATACAAGGCTCGGCCACCAAGATATCAATCGCAGCATCTTCGTATGATGCGCTGGAGTCCAAAAAGCCTTTATGTATATCTGTAACAAATTCATGCGTTGCGGTAAAAGACCAGGTGTGGGATACATTCCTGCGAGAGGTTGCGCCGCAAATCAAAACAGCCGAATTACTGGCCGAATCTGATTTAAGAACTTCTTGTATCGGTAATATCTCTGCTTGCTTCCAAAAAGCATGTAAAGATACTATGGACCCTAATGACCCTGACGGTTCTTACGACATGTGTTTGTCTCGTCCGGAAACTGTTAAATCTTTATGTAAAGTACAAATCGACCCTTGCGTTTCAGCCGAACCTCTGATTTTGGATTATGTTTATGCAAGATTGGCTGCTATGCGTGTCGATTCTTGTACAACAGAAGTTAAAGAATGTCTCCAGTCCGATGACCGTTGCGGTAAAGATTATTCTAATTGTATCGGTTTGGATTTTAATGCAATAAAACAAATGTGCCCCAAAGAAAAATTATTGGGCTGTCAAAAAGATGGCCAACCAGCTTCCGATGATGAACTTAATGCAATTTTACAGGGCGTTTACCTTAGTATCGATAATGCTTTGCTGGAGCAATGCCAAGATGCAGTAAATGCAAAAATGATAGAAGTTTGCGGAGACACACTAACATGCCCTGCATTTGAAAGCGATAGCTTTATTGGCACAGAATCTTTGACATCTTACACCAATTCAGATGGCGATATTGTAATAGACGGATTAATTTCATTTGGCAACATCATAATAAGTGATTCTGTAAGCTCATCAGAAAACAGAAAATTTAGTCCATATGAAATCAACGTAAGCGATTACCAATCACACCTAAACGATACGGATCCAACCGCCCAAAGAATTGTGTCCGCTTTGGAATCCGTTTCAGCTAAGATAAACCAAAAAATCAGTTTGCTGTCCACAGATTCTACCATCAAAATGTGCATAGAAGGCCGCGATTTAAGCCAGGCCACCGGCAGCACCAGAGCCGGCCGCAACATAAAAACAAATGATGGCGAAAGCTTGACAGCAGCAAGATTTCCACACCTGTTGGACGCCAGCATGTTGGCCGTAATCAATTCAGCATTAGACCAGGCACGTTATAATTATAACAAGAAATACAATACATTGATCGAAGCCGCCACAGAGCAGCAAAACGATACAATAAAAGCAGTATTATGCGCCGCAATAGCCAGCAGCGATGCACCCATGTGCGTAGAATATTCTACAACCGAAGGGAACGCCATATGTTCCAAATACGAACCCAGTTCCACACCATTTGACAACGTATTTAACGATTCAACCGGAAAAGGAATGCAGACCGGCGCCGACATGTATTCAACACAATACGTTTTAACCGGGGCTAAATTATCAACCCTGGCCGCGGTTCAACAAAGTGGACATTCCGAACACACACAAGTTGACGAGCACGGCAATATGATTGGTAAAATTGTTATGAATTCAGTTTATTCGTCCAGCAATAACACATGTACTGTGACGACCATAACAACAATGTGTTCCGACATGGAACAACTGGTTACAAAAAACACTTATAAAGAATCTTGCGGGAGTGGCGGCATCAGTTTGTTTGGCAGTAACGGATGTGGTCGAAATGGATTGTTAAATATCGGTGGCGGTGGAAAATCCAAAACCATTACAACAGAAACATATCACGGCGTGACATGCAAAAATTTTGCAGAACCTATAACAGACATTCAGCAAATCAAAATGTAATGATTACCCCCATCATGGGGGATTTTTATTATCCGCATTCACACACAATCCATGCGCAATCGAACAGAAACAGACACGAAAAAAATCCCACCATATGGCGGGATTTTGTAACAAGTTCCTATTATGCGAGAAATCTGCTTATTCAGCTTTGGCCGCTTTTTTTGCCGCAGGCTTTTTCGCCTTTGGGGCTTTTTCAGCCGCCTCTGCCGGAGCTTCCACTGCAACCTCATTCACGGCATCCACCGCAGGCGCAACAACAGCTTTTTTCGCATTTTCATCGCGGTCAACCAGTTCAATAATCGCCATCGGCGCAGCATCCCCATAACGGAAGCCGGCCTTTAAAACGCGTGTATAGCCGCCCGGACGCTGCGCATAGCGCGGCCCCAAAACTTCAAACAGTTTCTTAACGGTCTTTTCCGAGCTGTTGCCCAGTTCGGACGCAGTTAAACGACGGTTTGCAACCGAGTCAACTTTCGCGCGGGTAATCAATTTTTCAACCACGCGACGCAAGTCTTTTGCCTTTGGCAAAGTAGTTTTAATCTGTTCTTTTTCAATTAAGTTCTTCGCCAGGCCAACAAACAGTGCCTTGCGCGCATTTGTGTCGCGGTTAAAAGTGCGACCTGCTTTTGCGTGTCTCATCGACTACTCCTTTTATCATGCTTCTGCCCCGGGATTCCGGGGATTGTTTATATCGTGTACCCTAAATAAAACATTCAGCAGCACACAGCCGACTTATTCTAATTTATTCTGAAAAAAAAGCAAGGGATTTTTCCCCTTGCCTTTCGAGTTCCCTTATTTATACGGGTCTTCATATTTTTTTGCCAATTCGGCAATATTTTCAGGCGGCCAACCCGGTACATCCATACCCAAGCCTAGGCCCATTGCTTCCAGCTGAACCTTGATTTCATTCAAAGACTTACGCCCAAAGTTCGGTGTTTTCAGCATATCGGCTTCGGTCTTCTGAACCAATTCACCCAGCCAGTTGATTTTGTCGTTCTTCAGGCAGTTGTTTGCACGAACAGACAATTCCAACTCATCAACATGCTTTAACAATTTCGGATCGAACGGCAATGCGTCTTTGGCCTTTTCATCTTCGGTCGGTGCGTTAATCTGCGCCGGATCTTCAAAGTTGATAAAGACAACCAGCTGGTCTGTCAAAATACGTGCGGCATATGCAATCGCATCTTCCGGCGAAACACTGCCATTTGTTTTTACAGTCAGTTCCAGTTTATCAAAGTCAGTCGACTGGCCAACACGTGTTGCAGACACTTCTGTTGCAACATTCAAAATCGGCGAGAAAATGGAATCAACCGGAATCACACCCAACGGCAGACCATCCGCATGCTGAGATGCCGGAACATATCCGCGACCTGTGGCCAATGTAATTTCCATGTCTAAATTGGCACCTTTGTCCAAAGTGCAAATTTCAACATCTTTGTTCATAACCTCAACACCGCCGGAGGTTTCAATCATACCCGCGGTAACAACAGCCGGCCCCTTTACTTTCAAGGTTGCTTTATGCTGACCTTCGGTCAAAGCCTTAAAGTATACGCCCTTCAGGTTCAGAATGATGTCTGTTACATCTTCGCGAATACCCTGAACCGAAGAAAATTCGTGCTGTACCCCGTCAATTTTGATATAAATCGGCGCACACCCCTGCAACGACGACAACAATACGCGACGCAGTGCAGTACCCAGCGTTAAACCATATCCTTTTTCCAGGGGTTCGGCAACCAATGTTGCCAGATTTGGATTATGCTCATCAACTTTGATGTTCAGCTTTTTCGGCTTAATCAAAGTCATCCAGTTTTTTTCAATCATAATTGCTCCATTTGGCTTAGTTTATCATTTTCACCATTTCGGCATGCGCGCAAAGATTTACACGCAAAGTGCATTTTATAGCAATAATATATGAAAGTCAAACAGTTAAGCATATAAGCTTCAACTTTATTTAAAGTTGACACCGTACATTTTTGTACTACAATAACCCCAACCAAATACGAGGAATAAAATGAAAAAATTAGTATCTGCGACATTCGCCGTCATCATGTCATTAACAGGTGCCTATGCATCGGACGGTGGCGTTTATTTGGAAACCAGCAACGTATATTCCGGCACGGCACGCTATACACGCGCACAAACGATAAGCACAACTGTTGACTCGCGCCCTGCCGCCCCACGTCGTATAGTTGGGCACCGCCCCTGCCCTTGCGGTCGTGCGGCCGTCGCCGCCAAACCGGTTGCAGTAAAAACGCATACGGAAGTAATAGAACACTATCAGGTCTATCAAACGGTTGTTGAATACGTTCCAGCCGGCACATACACGCGCTGCCACACAATTGCCAATATTCAACCATGCGAGACGCGATAGCCCCCCCCCGCAAAACAGCGGGGATTTTTTATTCTTTACTTAACTCTATATAATTTATATACTGTTTCTTGAATCAACAGGGATGTTGGCTCAGGGACCTCAGAAATCCCATAACATAACGGTGCGACTGTGCACTGAATCCGACAAAATACGTCGGCGCAATGATGCGCCGTGTGTTTTATATCACCCGATTTTAACCGGTCGGGGATCCGTGGCTATATAACAGGGATTACCCAAAAGCCACGGGGTCATTTTATGTTATGATTTTCTGAAATCCCCGGCCGCCAATTCCATGGCGGTTTTTTGTTCAACACAAAAACAGGGATTTGAAATCATGAAAAAAGCAATCATCTTATTATATGGTGCCGCCGCAGGCATTATACTGGCAAGCGGGGCCAATGCCCGAACATGCGACAGCGTATACTCTATTTATTGCCCGGTCATGGCCGGCTCACCCAGCTGTTGCCGTGCCTCCGGCGAAACATGCATCCAAGCCGGTTGCTCCAACACTACACAAGAGCCTATTGACCCACCAATAGAATTCAATAAATGCCCATCCGAATGCCCGAGCATACTATGGCAAGATGTGTCCGGTCAAAATTATCAGACAAAATGCAAGGATAACACCACATGTGAATATCAATGCAAAGCCGGATATTATGGCACAAATACATCATGCAACGCATGCCCCGGCAACGGCACATCCGCAATCGGCAGCCAACTTATACATAGCTGCTATCTGCCGGATGGCACATCAGGTTCAGACACAACAGGCAGCTGGACAATTGAAGGCGGCAAATGCTATTATAGCCAAATTATCCATATCTAATAAATCGGCAATTAATGACGCCAATATAAAAAACGCCCCGTTTAGGGCGTTTTTTTCACGTATAGACTTATACGCGGCGAACCTTTTTCGGGCGGCAGCCATTATGCGGGATACGGGTTGTATCCGTAATAGACTGAACAACCAAGCCGGCATTTGCCAAGCCACGAACCGCGGATTCACGTCCCTGGCCAATACCACGCATCAGAACATCAACCGTCTTCATGCCCATTTCGGCAACTTTCTTGCCAACCGCATCTGCCACAACCGTCGCCGCGTACGGTGTGGATTTTTTCGCACCCTTAAAATTATTCGCACCAGCCGTCGCCCATGTCAAAACAGCGCCTGACTGATCCGTAATTGTAATACGGGTGTTATTATTTGTTGCAACAACATGCGCAATACCATGCGATACTTTCTTTACAACTTTCTTTTTTGCTTTTGTAACTGCCATTATATTTAACCTTTTCGATGTCTTCAATTAACTGTCGTGTTAATCTCTACCTTATTAAAAATTCAAAATGATGTTCCAGTGCGGGATGGTGGGCGGCAGGATTGTACAAAACGCACACGCCCAAAGCCCAACGCCCACATATGGGGCATCAGATTGAATTTACTTACCCTTGGTCGCAGAACCGGCAACCACAACGCGCTTACCCTTACGGGTACGAGCATTGGTCTGGGTACGCTGACCGCGAACCGGCAGACGGTTACGGTGACGAATACCACGATATGCCTTCAAATCCTGCAGACGTTTGATGTTCATCGCAACTTCACGACGTACATCACCTTCTACTTTAAAGTTCTGTTCGATATAGTTCGAAATTTTAACAACATCCGCGTCAGTCAAATCTTTCGCGCGCAGCCCATCTTTCAATTTCAGTGCTTCGCAGATTTGCGCCGCCTTGGCCGGTCCAATACCATGAATGTACTGCAACGCGATTTCAATGCGCTTTTCTGTCGGAATGTTCACACCTGCTATACGTGCCATTTTTTATTTTCCTTTTTATTTTACTGCCCGATGTGCGTTTGCCGCCCCGGGGTCTAAACACCAAAAAATCAAACGAGTGATTCTCTGGGTATTTTATTTTGCCGAATAATTTTATACAAATTCCGACAAAAGTCAAATCTTGTTTGCATTTCTCACGAATTTTATTATCCGCGGAAACGACCTTTCTTTTGAGTCTTTTTGATAACGCCGCCATACTGCTTTGCCACCAGATAAGACTGAACCTGATTCATTGTATCCAGAACAACACCGGCCACAATCAAAACACTTGTTCCACCGATTGCCAACGGCATTCCCAAATGAGTATTCAAAATAATCGGAACAACACAGACTACAATCAGATACATAACACCAATTGCCGTTGTACGCGATACAACAGAATCCAAATAGTGAACTGTCTGCTCCCCCGGACGAACCCCCGGAATATATCCGCCCGCATTCTTCAAATTATTGCTGGTTTCTTCGGAATTGAATATAACCGCGGTCTGGAAGAATGCAAAGAAGGCAATCAGTACCGTATACATGATAATATAAGACCATGCGCCATACGTAAAGAATCCCATAATATTTTGAACAACCAGATTCTCACTCTGAACAAAGCGCTGAACAAACGCCGGCAGCATCATTATACTTGCCGCAAACACCGGCCCCATAACACCGGACATATTAACTTTTATCGGCAAATATGATGCATTTGTATTTGTTACACCATTCGCCATTACCTGACGCGGATACAGAATCTGAATACGACGCTGTGCCTGTTCAAAGAAAGCAATCAAGGCAACAATAC
>JAIDLK010000030.1 GCA_029051085.1 Alphaproteobacteria bacterium
AGTCTATTCTGGACGGTGCCATTGCGCCATGGTCGCGCGGCGGTATGCTTAGCCAGTTTGAGCATCTGTTAAGCGCCTTGCATAAAAAATACAAAATTCCGATGACGCGGCCGTGGCATACTTTGACCGAAGAGCAAAAAAATCTGATTTTATATGGCAGTGGTGACGAGCCTATAAAAATCAACTGGAACGGATTTGTATATGAAAAACCGTACGAAGGTGTTATTCCGAATATAGAACGGCGCTGGCGCGAATCGGATTCGGAGGCCATGCGGGCGGAATTGGCAAAGTACCAGTCTGAAAAACCATGTCCCATGTGTCATGGAAAGCGTCTGAATATTCAGGCGCTGTGTGTAAAGATTAACGGTGCGGATATCATGGATGTTTGCGAAATGTCTGTGGATGATGCTTTGCGCTGGTTTGAAGATTTGCCAAATCATTTGACTCAAAAGGACAACGATATCGGCCGCATTGTTTTGCGCGAAATTACTAGCCGGCTTCAGTTTTTGAAAAACGTTGGTCTGGGGTATTTGACAATGTCACGTATGGCGGGGACGCTTTCCGGCGGCGAGGCCCAGCGCATCCGCCTTGCGTCGCAGATTGGCAGTGGTCTGTCCGGTGTTTTATATGTATTGGACGAACCGTCAATCGGTCTGCATCAAAGCGATAATGACAAATTGCTGGAAACGTTGAAAATGCTGCGCGACAAGGATAACACCGTAATCGTTGTCGAACATGACGAAGATGCGATGCGTGCGGCGGATTATTTGGTTGATATCGGTAAAAATGCCGGCGTAAATGGCGGTCGTGTAATCGCGGCGGGAACGCCGGCCCAGGTTATTAAAAATCCCGACTCGTTAACCGGACAGTATTTGTCAGGCAAAAAAAAGATAGACGTACCAAGTACGCGTCGACCGGGCAACGGCCAGGTTATTTCTGTTCACGGCGCGCGCGGACATAATCTGAAAAATATAGATGTTGAGTTCCCGCTGGGGAAATTCATCGCGTTGACGGGTGTGTCGGGCTCCGGTAAGTCAACATTGCTGTTGGGGACGCTGTATCCTGCGTTAATGCGTGCGCTGTATAATTCCAAAATGGAAACGGCAACACATGATATTATTCGCGGTATGGAAAATGTGGACAAGGTTGTCGATATAGACCAGTCGCCAATCGGTCGAACCCCGCGCAGTAATCCCGCAACATATACAGGGGTATTCTCAAATATCCGTGATTTCTTTGCCGGTCTGCCAGAGGCGAAAGCGCGTGGCTATACATCCGGGCGTTTTTCGTTCAATGTCAAAGGCGGTCGCTGTGAAGCATGCCAGGGAGACGGCCAGATAAAGATAGAAATGAATTTCCTGGCGGATGTGTATGTAGAGTGCGACCGTTGTCATGGGGCAAGATATAACGAAGAGACTTTGGCGGTAAAATACAAGGGGAAATCAATTGCCGATGTATTGAATATGACCGTTGACGAGGCATACCGTTTCTTTGTAAATGTTCCCCAGATTGCCCGCAAACTGGAACTGTTAAAGCGTGTGGGGCTGGATTATATCAAGCTGGGGCAGAGTTCGTTGGATTTGTCCGGTGGCGAGGCTCAGCGTATAAAGCTGTCCAAGGAATTGGCGGCGCGCAGTACCGGTCAGACGCTGTATATCCTGGACGAGCCGACAACGGGTTTGCATTTTGAGGATATCAAGATGCTGTTGTCTGTTTTGCATGAGTTGGTCGAGCAGGGCAATACCGTAATCGTAATTGAGCATAACCTGGAAGTAATAAAAACTGCGGACTGGATAATTGACTTGGGGCCGACCGGCGGTGCCGGCGGCGGCCAGGTTATCGCAGCCGGAACGCCAGAACAGGTTGCGGCAACACCTGAATCATCAACAGGGCAATATTTAAAAAAATATTTGGCGCCGTCGCGTACGGTTAAATCAAAAGCTTTAAAAAAGGAGAAAGCATAATGTTTGGTTTTGGTAAAAAGAAAGATAAGGAAACTGTATCCGCGGGCGCCGCGTCGCCGTCGATTGACGATGCAAAAATCCCAAGCGGAATGAAAGAAACCGCCGCGCGTATGATGTCGGGTGAGTTTAATTTGAACGATATGCTGGCCCAGCTGAAGCAAATTAAGAAAATGGGGAATTTCAGCGGACTGTTGAAAATGGTGCCGGGTATGTCCGGCGCGGTTGCCGCAATGAAAGAAAAAATAAAGGACGGCAGCGTTGATGCCCAGATAAAGATACTTGAGGCGATGACTGCCGAAGAACGCGCAAATCCTGAGAAAATATTTGCAAATGCCAAGGCGCGTATTGCCGAGACCGCAGGCTGTACAGTTCGTGATGTGGAGCATATCATAAAGCAGCATGCGAAAATGAAACAACAGATGGCAATGATACAGCGCATGGGCGGCATGGAGGCTGTAATGCAGAAAATGCAGGCGGCCCAGGGCGGCGGTGCACCGGTGGCGGCGTAAAATAATATGAAGATACTAAATAAAAAAATTGCGGCAAAAAAATCGTCCGTCGCATGGCTGCAGCGCCAAGCGGCGGACCCATACGTTGCCCGTGCGCAAAAAGACGGATATCGTGCCCGTGCGGCGTATAAGTTGATAGAAATGAATGAAAAATTTCATTTCTTAAAAAACGGCCAGGTAGTTGTTGACTTGGGTGCCGCACCCGGGTCCTGGACGCAGTATGTAATGCGCGATTTCCCGCGCAGCAAAGTTTTTGCGATGGATTTGCTGGAAATAAAGCCGATTCCGGGTGTTGAATTCTATCAGGGCGATTTTACCACGGATGAAGCACTGGAGTGGCTTGTTCGGAAATTGCAGCTGCCGGCGGATGTGGCGCAAAACGGAACGGCGGATGTGGTTTTGTCCGATATGGCGCCGAATACGGTTGGACATAAAAAGACAGATCATATCCGTCAAATGGTTTTGTTGGAGTATGCGTTTGATTTTGCGCTGCGTGCACTGAAACCGGGTGGTGTATTTGTTGCAAAGTCCTTTACCGGGGGAACAACAAACGAGCTGTTAAAGCAAATCAAAGAAAAGTTCGAATCGGTTCATCATATAAAGCCGCCGTCTTCGCGCAAAGACAGTGTTGAAATGTTTATCGTGGCCATTGGCTTTAAGGGTTGACAAAATTGAATATTTGTATTATATTGGTTGTGTGAACTAATCAAGGATATGATATGAAATTTAGATTTGCTAATATTTCCAAAGAAACTTGGGCTGTATTATTGGCCTTTGGGGTAGTTGTTGGTATTGACCGTGGGTGCTCGTCGCACAGGGATGTTGATACGACTGAAATTGATAAAGAAATTATGGCGGCGCGTACTTCGCTGGACTCATTGATTGTTCTGCATAATGCAGAGGCGGCCAAGCATGAAATGTATAAACATAAATGTGATTCGCTGTGCCCGCGTGTCGGTGATATAGAGACACCGTCAGAGCGTGAGCGTAAAAATCGCCAATGGCGTCAGTGGCGCGATTCTGTTTCCAAATATGGGGACCGGGCGATTGATTTACAGATTGAGCGGGATTGGGCCCGTCTGCGCGTAGACACTTTGATGTCAAAGCGTGAAAGAATGAAATTACGCTAAATAGTAAAACACCGCAAATGCGGTGTTTTTATTTATTTCAGGCTTTCCGCGGCGGTTCGCGCCAGTGTGTCACAGCGTTCGTTTAATTCTTCGCCGGCATGGCCCTTTACCCAGTGCCAGTGTATTTTTATATTTTGGGTCGCCGCATCCAGTGCAGACCACAAATCCTGATTCTTTACAGGTTTTTTATCCGCCGTGCGCCAGTTGTTGCGCTTCCAGTTTTTTAGCCAGGACTGCATTCCGTTTTTTACATACTGGCTGTCCGTATGAATTTCAATTTCATTATGCCGGTGGGCGGCGGTAACCGCGCGCAGAACCGCCATCAGTTCCATTCTGTTGTTTGTCGTGTCGTTTTCACACCCGAATTTTTCAGCGGTATGTATTCCGTCTGTGGCCACAAACGCCCAGCCACCGGGGCCTGGGTTGCCAAGACAGCTGCCATCAGTCCATATTTTTAACATTTTTTAGTTGTCCTTTTTATGATATAATATCACATTATGAGATACGATTCCAAAGATTTACAAGAAATGTCAAACGCAGTGCGCAGTAACGCACTGAAAGCCATAATTTCCGCCAAAAGCGGTCATGTCGGTATAGTCTTGGGGGCGGCAGATGTCGTGACCAATATTTTTGCCAACTTTTTGCGCCGTGGTACAGACCGCTTTGTTTTGTCCGCCGGGCATGGCAGTGCGTTGTTATATTCGGTTTTAAAATTATCCGGGTATGAATTGCCGCCGCTGGACAGTTTTCGTAAATTGGGCGGTTTGCCGGGACACCCGGAATTTGGCATCCCCGGTGTATTCGCGACGACCGGTCCCCTGGGCCAGGGAATAGGGAATGCGGCGGGATTGGCGTTGGCGGCAAAGCTGCAAAAAACGGACGGGCGCGTTTTCTGTCTGTGCAGTGACGGCGATTTAATGGAAGGGGTTGCGCAAGAGGCCATTGCTTTCGCGGGACGTTATAAATTGAATAATTTGGTTGTCGTCTGGGATGATAACGGCATCAGCATTGATGGTGCGGCCCAGACGGATATTGATGTGCCGGCGCGAATGCTGGCGGCGGGGTGGCGTGTGATATCCACTGATGGGCATGATTTTGATGAGATTTCGCGTGCGCTGAATTCTGCGATGCGTGGCAAAGCGCCGGTGTTTATTCAGGCAAAAACCATTATCGGGCGTGATTCTTCTGCGGCGGGGACATCACGTGCGCATGGACTGGGGCTGGATATGGCCGAGCTGGAACGCTTGGCGGCTGATTCTTGGTCGGACAATGGAATGGCGTTGTGGGCGGATTTGGCGGCCGAGAATATTCATGCGACGGATGCGCTGCCGGCATGGAGTGTGCCGGACCTGGCCGGTATAAATATGACATGGAATACGGACACGGCGATTTCAACACGTGAATTATCAGGGCTGTTTTTAGAGCGCCTTATGTCTGCCGACCCAAATTTAATTGTCGGCAGTGCAGACCTGGGGGGCAGCACCAATGTAAAGACAGGGGCCGCCCGTGATATAGTACCGGATGACTTTGGTGGCAACTATATAAACTATGGTGTGCGCGAGCATGCGATGGGCGCTGTTATGAATGGAATGGCGGCGGCCGGATTGCGACCGGTTGGGGCTACGTTTTTGGTGTTTTCCGATTATCTGCGGCCGTCGATTCGTTTGGCGGCGCTGTCCGGGCTGCCGGTGATATATGTTTTTACACATGACAGCATCGCCGTAGGTGAAGACGGGCCCACGCATCAGCCGATTGAGCAGCTGCCGTCACTTAGGCTGATGCCGAACCTGAATGTTTTTCGGCCTTGTAACGGGGCGGAAATTGCGGCGGCATGGACCTTTGCCTTGTCCGATACCGCGCGCCCGTCCTGTATTGTTTTGTCGCGCCAGCGCGTGGCTCAAGTGTTGACGCCGACCGGGGCGGATTTGTCGCGCGGGGCCTATGTTATTGCGCCCGCCAAAGGTGGGCGCGTGCGAGCAACGCTGATTGCGACCGGTGCAGAGGTGCCGCTTGCCGTGGCGGTGGCGGAAAAGCTGGGGGGCGGAGTTCAGGTGGTTTCAATGCCGTGTGTGTCGCAATTTCGTTCGCAGAATGATGGGTTTAAAAAAGAGATTCTGCGTGGATATATTGTTGCGATTGAGGCAGCCGCGTCGGCGTCGTGGTTTGAATTTGCAGACGCCGTTGTCGGGATTGATGAATATGGTGCGTCCGGGGATGGGGCGTCTGTTTATGCGAAATACGGCTTTGATGCCGATGTAATTGCGCGTCAGATAGAAGAAAATTTAAAGAAATAATGGCTGATTCCGAATATATTTTTTCGACCGCGCACGGCGAAGAAATTC
Source organism: Alphaproteobacteria bacterium (assembly GCA_029051085.1). Taxonomy (GTDB): domain Bacteria; phylum Pseudomonadota; class Alphaproteobacteria; order Rs-D84; family Rs-D84; genus Enterousia. The sequence goes on from JAIDLK010000030.1 coordinate 5,946, forward strand.
GAGTTATAATTTCAACGAGACGGGGACTGCGTAATATAACGCTGCGGCCAAAAACGCGACCGATACGGGAAATTCATATTTCCAAGCCGTGGCTGGTCTGCGACCGGGTTGCATTAGATTTTCTGGAAAGTAAGCGTCGCTGGATAGAGCGCGCCTTTGAGCGCGCGCCGGCCAAAGAGGTCGTGGCCCCCGGAATTAATATTGAAATTTTGGGCCGGCGCGTAACGGTGGTGCATGACGGGGCGCGTCATTCCAACGGGTATTCTGATGATGGGCGGACGCTGGTTATAGGTGGCACCTCCGATATGTTTGAGCGACGTCTGCGTGATTTTATAAAAAAAGAGTTTTTAACCGAAGTAAAGCGTATGGTCAGAACGGCACCACGTGAGCTGTGGCCGTCGCGCATCGCTGTACGTGACACGACCAGCCGCTGGGGCAGCTGCTCTTCAACGGGGACAATGTCTTTTTCATGGCGTTTGGCGTTTGCACCGCCGGATGTTATGCGTTATGTCGTTATGCATGAGGTGGCGCATCGTGTCCATATGGACCATTCGCCCGCATTCTGGGCGACTGTGGGCGAGTTGTATGGATTCGGGGTAGAGCGAGCAAAGCGCTGGCTGAATGCCCATGGTGCTGAATTACATAAATATTTGTAATATTTCTTGCTTATTTAAATCCTGTCTGTAAAATAAAAATGCCTGCGGGTGTTCCGTAGGCGGGGTGTGGAAACCCTGAAGTAATGGCGTTGGAATATGTACTTATGGGCATACCCGTATGTTGTTTCTATTATTCTGACGATAAAAACTCCTGACCCGGTCAGGAGGGTTGTGAATATATTGAATAAACAACACAATACCATTACATTGTTTCCAACCTCCTGGCCACCAAATGATTGGTGGTATTTTTGTTAATCAAAAAAAGGAAGAAACAATGAAAAAACTAATGTTAACATCTATCTTGTCCATGGTTGTTGGTACTGCGGGTGCAACGACATATATCGGTAATCCGGGTACGGGTACTGCCGATTGGGCTAATTGGTTGGAAAAAATGCCAGGTGAGACAGCAGCGGCAGTTAATAACCTGGCCGTTGCGGTCAATGATAACGCCAAGACTATGGATGATATGAATAATGTTATGGCGGGTTGGAACAAACATTTGTTTGGTGAAAACGGCGACATGACAGAAGGGTTGTTCTATTCTTACTACAAGAAAGACGGTGGTGTGCAAAACCGCTTGAATTCGCTGGAAGAATCCGCTGCTGCTGTTTCAGATGTGAATGCAGAACTGGTTAAGACGAATGAAACATTGACGCAGACCAACACTGCATTAAGTGCGCTGAACAAAGAAGTTGAAAATACAAATGCGCATTTTAATAAAGAGCTGGGGGCGACCAACGATACTTTGAAGAAAACCAATGATGCGCTGAGTGCCTTGAATACAGAGGTTGAGAATACCAACGAGCACTTTAATACGGAACTGACAAAAACAAACGATACGTTGGCGCTGCATTCGGATGCGATATCTCGCTTAAATGATGCGATTGCGTTAAGTGGCGGTGCATTTGTGGATGATATTAAGGCGGATGTTTCGCGCTTGTCCGACAAGGTGAGCGATATGAGCAAAGAACTGTCCGCCGGTATCGCAAATGTTGCCGCATTGTCTGCCGTGGCAGTATCCGATGTAAAGCGCGGCGAGGTATCGTTCGGGGGCGGCTATGGCTATCATAACTCTCAGTCTGCGGTTGCGTTCGGGACGGCGGTTGGTCTGACGGACAACTGGTCTATGAATGCCGGATTGGGCTTTAACGATTACGATGTGACGGTCCGTGCCGGTACAAATATAAAGTTCAAATTGTTTTAATTTGTTATAGTGTGTGGGAAAGCGGGGGCATAGGTGTTGCTGCCCCCGTTTTTTGCTTGAAAAACATAAATTGTGCGCTAAAATTAAACAGATGTTGAATTTTGGCTTTGTTTTTAACGCATTCCATCACGGCGCATGTGCGTCGTATTAGCTATTGTTTTTGTTTTATGATATAATTCTCTCGGTAAAAAATCGCGGGCGGACCCGCAAAAAAATATAGGATACTATTATGGACTTAAAGCCAACAAAACCATTGTCTGGATTCGTGGAATTGCTGCCGGCACAGCAGCGCTGTTTTGATGCGTGCGCTGGTCGTATGTTGAATGTTTTGCGCACGGCGGGCTTTTCCGTGCTGGATTTGCCGGCGATAGAGCGGGCAGAGGTTTTAACCGACAAAGACAACTGGGACGAAATAGAAACACAGATGTTCCTGTTCCAGAAAGGTGATACAAAGATGGGGCTGCGCTATGACGGTACGGTGGGGCTGGCGCGGTATGTTGCCGGCCATCTGAATGATTTGGTATTTCCGTTCCGTGCGGCTCAATTTTCCAAACGCTATCGTGGTGAACGTGCCCAGCGCGGACGCTATCGTGAATTTTATCAGATGGATTTGGATATTTTGGGTATCAATTCTTTGTCCACCAATTATGATGCCGAGATAATTGCGGTTATTGCGCGTGCTTTGGATGCGGTGCGTGAATTTGTCGGGCCATATTGCGTGCATGTCGGTTCCAGACCATTTTGGGATGCGTTGTTCGACTATTTGGAACTGACGCCTTCGCAAAAGAAAGATGTTTTTGTCCTGATTGACAAGAAAGACAAGATGGGCGATGACGATTTTGCCGCAGGGTTGGCGGATGCGCTGGGGGATGCGGCGCGGGAAGAGAAAATAAAAGCGGTATTCTCGGACGGATATTCGGCCTTTGTTGGTGCATCAGACGCGCTGGATTCCTCAATTGCAGAAATTACCGCATTTATGTATATTCTGCATGCCGTCGGGATTGAAAATGCGGCATTGGATTTGTCCATTACGCGCGGGCTTGCGTATTATACGGGGCTGGTGTTTGAATTTAAATTAACCGAACACCCCGAGCTGGGGACGGCGGCCGGCGGCGGCCGTTATGCCGACTTGGCCGGCAAGTTCAGCAAGACGAAAATCATCGGGGTTGGTGCGGCAATTGGTTTTTCGCGTATTTTCTGGGCACTGTTGGAAAGTGGAAAAATAGATGTTTCGCGCTTTTCGCGCCCCGTGACAGCGG
>JAIDLK010000031.1 GCA_029051085.1 Alphaproteobacteria bacterium
CGTCGGCAGCGGCAGCTGTGTATAAGAGCCCGCTCCGCTACAGTACCGTCTGTCGGTGCGGGCAAATCCGCATCTGTATGCGCGGTAACAACCGCATGACTTGGCGCCACCGCGGGCAGGGCGGCATTTTCACGCCCCCCATCCGCCACAGTATGACGCGCCAGAATCGCACGCGCTATCTCTGCATCTTCTTCTGCGGCAACAAGACGACGGCGCGCATTATCCAGGCGCCTCTGGCCGCGATGCTGTTTGTCTTTTAATGCGTCAATCTGAGATTCCGTTCGCAAAATTTTTGCCGCCGACTGCTTTGTCGGCTCGCGCCCGACAGATTTCTTTTGCTGACTTAACTTGGCGCGAAGTGTTTTTATACGCACCTGCTGCTCTGCGATTGAATCCCGGGCACGGGCAATGGTTTCACGTGCATTTTCCGCGGCAGACTCGGCTGCGCGCAGGCGCTCGCTGGCGGCACGATATGAGGCCTCGTCTCGAAACAGAACCAGCGCTGCCAACGCCTCATCCAAATCCACACCGTCATCATAATCCGCGATTAAATCATCATATTCATCTAAACCGACATACTCAATATCCAGCTTCTGATATTTATTATCTTTTTTGGGCCGCACCATCTCCAGCGAAACACCATAGTCATTCGCCAAAATGTCATCCCACTTTCGACCATCTTCGGAATTGATAACTAGCAGTGCATTCGGCTTGTCCGGGGTAACAGTGTCATCGATAACAAAAATCAGATTTTCTGCATCATCAAAGAAAGCGCGTATTTTATTCCCGGCAATGTCATAGGCACGCATGCGCAGCCCGCCCAGTCCGTTGCTTGCGATAAAGTCATTCTCTCTCTCGGTCGCCATTATTTTCCGTCCCCCCGCGCAAAATTATTTCTTTTTCGGCGGCGTGAACTGATACGCCTGCTTGCAATGTTCATAACAGTATGGTTTGCCGACAAAAACCTGCTCGCCACAGAAATGGAAATGCTCTGAATCCGGGTCCCCAATCGGCCAACGACACTGGTTCGGTTTCAGGCTGGCCATTTCCAGCGAATGTTGAATAATACGCTGATGCATCGCCAATGTTTTATTCGTCGTCTTGGCCGCTGTCGGACGAGCGGCCGCAGCCTTTGCCTCTTTCGGGGCCGCCGGCGCTTTTTTCTCCGCCGTCTTTTTGGGCGCGGCCTCAGCCTTCTTTGCCGGCGTCGCCGCCTTCTTTGGCGCAGCCTTTGGCGCAGTGACTGTCTTTTTTGCAGCGCGCGGAGCGGCCTTTGTGCTTTCTTTTGTCGCCGGGGCCTTTTTCTCTGGCACCGCCGGCGCACCACCCGCCTTGGAATTCCAGCCCAGTCGGTTCAGCTTGCCCACGACGGCATTTTTTGACATGCCCAATTTTTTACCAATTTCAGCTGTTGACAGCCCTTTGCCAGTCAGTGCCTTCAGCTTTTTCAGCATTGCGTTATCCCAACCCTTGCTCATTTTACAAAACCCCTGTTATACTTTATTATACATTATATTAGCATAGTTCCGAATCGAAAGGCAAGGGGGAAAAATATGAATTATTATACAATTATATATTATGGATTTTTCGGCATATTGCTTGCAGGCGCCATGTGGTGCATGTATCAAATATGCATCGCCGATTGGCGACGCCGCATAATACCGGATGCCTTTTTGTTCCCGCTGCTGATTGCCGGCCTGATTACAGCAACATTTTTTCCCTGGCCACACAACATTCAGGCCGCCGTTATGGGTGCCGCATTCGGATACGGCCTGGCTGCACTTGTCGGGTTTGTGTTTGACTATGTAATACGTAAGAAAAATCCTGATGCAATCGCACCAATCGGAATGGGGGATATAAAACTTATCGCCACGGGCGGCATATGGCTGGCCCCAAACGGACTGGCATGGGCATTGGTTATCGCATGCATCCTGGGCGTCATCTGGGGCCGATGGAAAAAAGAGAAATATATCCCGTTCGCCCCGTTCTTTATAATCGGTGGAATTTTGTCTTTCCTTGGAATAGTGTTTTTGTTATAATCAAATAACAAGGGAATACAGGAATGAGAATAAATATCCGGCACTTTTTCGTTGGATTATACGTAATACTCGGCGCAACCTCGGCAGAGGCCGCCGCACCATTATCTCAATACGGTCAGATTCAGAACGTACAGAACTATTCCACCAATCCTTTCTGGAGTCCCGGCCAGCAATATAACAAACGCATTCTGCCAACACCGGTATACGCAACAGGACCGGAGGTGACAACAAGCGATTGCCAGAACATTGTAACCGGACTAATCTCCGCACAATGTGCATCACTTAACAACTGCAGCGGAATGCGGGTATCCGATGTACGGCCTGCAATAATGCTGGAGCTGTCCCGTATGCCGGGGCACAATTATGCATCTTCTTGTGCGGGGTATATCGACACTGCTTTCGACACTTATGTAAAACAATACGCGAACGCGGTTCAGCCGACATCGTTCCCAACGGCAACAGGTGCGGCGAATGTTCAGACTCAGAACGAGTTTAAGATAAACAACCCGTATGCCCCAAAGGTTCCCGGCTGGGCCAATGACGTAAAAGAACGCGCGATAGAGCTGCAGCAGCTACAGTCGCAAAATGGTGCAGGCGCCGAGCATATTGCCAAGGCGGACTTTCCCACGACTATAAACGACGTATCGTTTACAGACCGTATGGAAAACCTGGCCGCTGGATATGCGCCTTATAAAGATGCAAAGGCATATAACGGTATTACCGTCGAAAAACCAGAAGATGCATTAAACCGCCGACTTGCAATGGCGCAGGCGCGCCAGCAGTTAGACCGCCTTCAGATGCCACCAAAAGAATATTGCGATAAATACCCGAATGATGATACGCAATATTGTAAAAACTACAACGACCAGATGCAGGCAAATAACGAAGAGCGCTCCCGCGTAATACAGGCATTGGTAGATGCATTAAAAAAGGCCCAGCAATGAAATTACTGCGCAACTTATTGATGCTGTTGGTTTTCGCCCTTCCGACGGGGGCGAATGCTGTATCTGCGGGCTGTGAAAATTATTCTTCGGACTGCGACAGTTTGGTTGCATGCGAATTATACACTTCTTTTGCTGATGCCCAAAGCGGCCTTACCGTAAATTTCAACGCCTCCACTGCAAAAGCAATACTGGCCGCCCCCAGCTGCACCAATTACGCTGATCGCTTTAAGCGGGACATATCGACAACAATTGATAATGTAAATGTCACAATCAACTGGGACAAAGTGCGCGAAATAATCCGTAATGGCGGCGTATCTCTCGATAACGGCAGCTCGGAAATGATGAGTGATTCCGAAATAATCGAGCTAATAATAAAAGTACTGGGACCCGACAACACGCAACAGGAAAACTTTTTCAAAGAGCTGGCCAAAAGTTATGTCGCAGCCCACAAGATTTCAGATACAACAAAGCTGGACGATGCCTTTGTATTAAATTTTCTGGCCGATAACGACCCGCAGCTAACCAAATACCAAAAGACTCTTGGCGAACTGACTGGCCAGATAGCAGAGCCGGATTTGGGCATAGACCTTGACTGGGATGCAATTTTAGAGGAAATTTCTGAAATCATGGATCAAACCATGCGCAAATATGGGGCTTTGGTCTGTGAAAACAATCGCTCTTACGAAGGCTTAATTGACGCCGTCGGCTGGATAGTAACAGCGGTCGCAGCCGTGACAACATTTTATGGCGGCGGCGCCGGCGGCGCAGCCGTTGCCGCGGGGCGCGCGGCACTGGGGGCTGGCATGAAGGCATCCGCACGTGCCCTGGCCAAGGTTGGCGGTAAAGCCGCCGCAAGAAAATTAAGCCAGCAGGGCGGCAAACAGTTGGCAAAAAGCGCTATAAAACTTGGGCTAAAGACGAATATGCGCGGCTGGAATAACTATGCCGGCAAAGGGGTATTACGCGCCGGGGTAAAAAATTACGTAAAGATTGTGGGCAAAAATTTGAAAAACAAGTGGACGCGCCTGGCCGCCGCCGGTGCCCTTATATACCAAGGCGGACAAGCTGCCGGAGTGGCATACAGCTTGGTTTCCAGTGACGCGGACAAAGAAATTGTTAACTGTCAGGACTTGGACCATAACGAAGGATGTTATACTGTCTGCGGCGACAGCACCACAGGCTGGAAAGGACAACTGGATATGCTAAACGCGCAAGTATTAAAGCCTGTAATGGGTAAGCTGTACTGCGTTAACGAAAAAGACTATCATTTATATGATAACGATACGGGCGCTAAATTGGTAATGGATGCAAATCAGCTGAAACAGGTAAAGGCCAATATGCATAAAATTCAAGACAAGCATCCATGCGACTGGAACGAGGATGATATTGATATGTATATCGGTTACTTTATACATAATCCGGATACGCTTGAGATATCTCAAGATGCAATGATAATTGAAGACATTATTCGAATTGACGATTAGTGTGTGATAAAAGAACGGCCGATGAATATTGCTAGCTATCTTCGTATAATCCTGCTAAGCCTGACTGTCCTTGCGCCAATTACGGCCAATGCCGTATCGGGAATAGAGATTCCGGACACGGAAAGTCCAACATCGGACTTCGTCTCTATTGATGAATTGCTTTACACTGAAACCGCCGACACACAATGTGCGACCAAAGTTTTTGCGGATGCACTGGCCGCAACAGTGGACAGTGTAAATGAATCTTCGCCCGAGCATGAGATTCAACAGTGGATATATACGACTTTTTCACAGCCCAATGTTTTACAGCAGGTGCTGGAATGCCCGGAAATAGCCAATGCTGATGAAACTGCCTCTATCAGATTCATCCCGATAGAATACACATTTCCCGGCGGGCGAAAAATAGTCGTAAATTATGAAACCCAGCCTAAAATTTTCAAACAGCGCCTGATGGCGGCAAACAAGCGCAGCCTGCCGGACAGCAACCCCAGCCCACGCGTCGGGGCGGCGGATGACACCGCAATATGGACCAATACAGACCCGGCCTGGTACGGAATAATGGTGGTACAAACCGGCGCCTTACGGGAGTTTGCGGGCGAGGGCAAAAACAATACCATATCGATGAAATATATAAGCGACAATATAGACAGCCTGTATCCCAAAGGCTATCACTGTACCAGCAAAAGCGCACTGGCCCTTGACAGTGATGAGCTGAATCAGTCCGTCACAAAAACGGTGGGCCTTCCGGACGGGGAAGATACCAATGATTATTATGTCGCGGGCGATGTTAATTTGCAGTGGATATCTTATTTGGAAATAGCGCTGGACGTTGTGATAACTGTTGCAACATTTGGTGGTGGTGCGGCGGTGCTGGGCGCCACAAAAGCGGCGCGGGCCTCTAAAGCATTAAAGGGGTTAAGTGCATCAATGTGCACACTGCGCCAAACGGAATCGGTTCAAAAATACATGCGGCTGGGTCAGAAGTATGCACGGGCCGCCGAAGAATTAAAAAAGCTGGACAAGGCAAAGGATGCCACCGCATATGCAAAAAAATCAAACGAGGTAAAGCAGCTGGGCGACGCAATGCGCAATATGGAGCGCGCCGATGACAACGTGCGCCTGTACAAAAAGAATGCCGACACATTTTCAGAGCTTAACAAATATCGTCATAACTTACAGGCCGTAAAACGTCCGGCCCAACGAGGCAATATAATGGCGCGCACATGGCGCAGTTTCAAGGCCGCCAACAGCGGTGGCAAGTTGCTTAAGCGCAGCTCAAAGCTGGCGCGTGCCGGGGCCCAGTCCGGAAAAATCCGTGATTGGCTGTTTCACTCCACAATGAAAAACATTGGCAAAATAGCCAAATTGGAAGAGGCGGGCGGACTGCTATACGGTGCAATAACATTTGCAGGTGACATGTATGACTGGACAGAAACCAGCACAGGTGATTATACAAACGGAATTGATTTCAAGCCACTGTTGCTGCTGTCGGCGGATGATATAAAGGGCCAGGAAAACGTTGTCAATTACGGCATGTGGTTAATGTGGGCGGGCGACTCGGTCAGTGCGGCCGACGATGACGCGGCCTATCTGCAGGCGATGGATTTTGCAGAAAAAGTATGGCAGGACCTGCTAATCCAGCAAGAAGAGGCGGGAACGCACCATTGCAACGTAGACATTTATGTCGTACGTCCAATTATTCGCAACCCCGGGGAAAAAGATAGTGCGCTATACTATTTGATAATGAATGACGAACCGTGGACAACCGCCGACAGAGCAAAATGAAACAAAATACATTTGGCTTTTGGGTATTTTATTGCATCACAACCATATGTTGCCGTGCTGTGCACGCCGCACCATTATCTCAATACGGTCAGATTCAGAACGTACAGAACTATTCCACCAATCCTTTCTGGAGTCCCGGCCAGCAATATAACAAACGCATTCTGCCAACACCGGTATACGCAACAGGACCGGAGGTGACAACAAGCGATTGCCAGAACATTGTAACCGGACTAATCTCCGCACAATGTGCATCACTTAACAACTGCAGCGGAATGCGGGTATCCGATGTACGGCCTGCAATAATGCTGGAGCTGTCCCGTATGCCGGGGCACAATTATGCATCTTCTTGTGCGGGGTATATCGACACTGCTTTCGACACTTATGTAAAACAATACGCGAACGCGGTTCAGCCGACATCGTTCCCAACGGCAACAGGTGCGGCGAATGTTCAGACTCAGAACGAGTTTAAGATAAACAACCCGTATGCCCCAAAGGTTCCCGGCTGGGCCAATGACGTAAAAGAACGCGCGATAGAGCTGCAGCAGCTACAGTCGCAAAATGGTGCAGGCGCCGAGCATATTGCCAAGGCGGACTTTCCCACGACTATAAACGACGTATCGTTTACAGACCGTATGGAAAACCTGGCTGCGGGGTATGCGCCTTATAAAGATGCAAAGGCATATAACGGTATTACCGTCGAAAAACCAGAAGATGCACTGCAGCGTCAGGTGGCTATATTACAACAACAGCGTGCCATTGATGAAATAACAATGTCACGCATTGCCTATTGCGATAAATACCCGTTAGATGACAAAATATGCCCCCAAGCACCGGGCCTGGAAGAACAAGTTATAGCAATAGGCAATGCTCCATCTCAATCGCCACAGTCAAATCCGGCAAACAACACACCTGATAGCCACACACCGGAAATCGTGAACGAAATCAATATACACATAGCGCCTGTGACTAATTCAAACAACACACAAAACGCTCAACCACCCTCTGTTCCGACAGTAAATGGCCCGACAGTAAATATTGCAAAAAACGACAATACGACACGCGGCGGGCCGTGCACACCTTCGGCAAAAAGCAAATGGTTCCCAAATAAAATACTAACCAGTGGCAAATATGAAACAATTGACCCGGCCTTTGAAAAGGCCATGGTTCAATTCTTTCGCATGGAAGGCGAATGCGGCAATCATACAGCGGACAAGGGCGGCTATACCTGTTATGGCTTTGCCCAGCGCTATAATCCCGACATAGATGTCAGCAAGCTGACCCGTCCGGCAGCGGAAGACAGAACATATGATAAAATATATCAGGCCAATGGCATTGACAGGCTGCCGGACTCTGTTCGCGGAGATGTATTGCGTGGCTGGTTTGGTTCGGGATACTATGGGGTCCAGCAAATGCAAAAAGTGCTTGGGTTACCACTTACAAAAACAGGTCGCGTGGATGATGCAATGGTTTCTGCGGCCATGAATTATACCGGCGATTTGCATCAGGCATACTGGGACCAAATGCAGCAATACTATGTAAATATTACAAAGCGCAACCCAAGTCAGAAAGTATTTCTAAAAGGCTGGATGAACAGTGTTAAACTGATGCGCGAAAACGGCTGTCATGTGGAACCGGACCAGCCGCTGACACGATAAAATACCCGTTGTATTTTGTTACCAAATTACCTATAATTCATATAGACAAAAGAAAGGAGGCGGCCATGAAAAAAATATTAGCGGCAATTTTAGTATGTGGCACGACCTTGGGCGCTGCAAATGCGTATCAGGTAATGTCATCCAAGGAATTGGGGCAAAACGATGCAAAAAACCAAAATGTCGTCGTAAAATGCACAACCGACACCGGCAAAGTTTCAAACCAGACATGTTCACTGCGCCGATATGCGAAATGCACAGGGACCGGAACAAATAAAAAATGTAACGGATGGCAGGCGTGGAAAGATTTGCGCGACCCGTCAAAACAATATTCCGACTGGCGTACCGCTGCATCCGCATGCTGTCGTGCAAAAGGGTTAAGATAAAAATAACCGCCATTATGGCGGTTATTTTTTTATTCTTATTATTCTGGTGGATGAGATTGGACTCGAACCAACGACCTCTTCGATGTGAACGAAGCGCTCTAACCAACTGAGCTACACATCCGGCAAAGTGTTGGTGGGGATAGTGGGACTCGAACCCACACGGTTGCAATAACCAAAGGATTTTAAGTCCTCAGCGTCTACCATTCCGCCATATCCCCGACGGCGCATATTGCACGTTCTGGCTAAAATATTATCAGCATACGCCGCCGCGTGCAAGTAAAAAAAGCCTTGCAAAATAAAGTAAATACGCTTCTTGCATTATATGCCTGCGATACTTTATTATATGTATTAACAAGCAAGGAGAAACCTGACATGAAAGGAATTATTTTAGCGGGCGGCAGCGGAACCCGTCTATACCCTCTGACTAAAACAACCTCAAAGCAGCTGTTACCGGTATATGACAAGCCTATGATTTACTATCCGTTGTCAACCCTTATGCAGTTTGATATTCGCGACATTCTTATAATATCTACCCCCCAGGATACACCAAACATAGAGCGCTTGTTTGGCAACGGTCAAACACTGGGGCTTAATATCAAATATGCAGTCCAAGAGCGCCCCCAGGGCATAGCCCAAGCTTTTACAATCGGAGCTGATTTCATCGCAGGCGATGATGTCTGCCTGATTTTGGGCGACAACATATTTTATATGGGTGACCAGTTCCATTGGTTTCAACAGGAAGTGGAAAAAAATAAAGGCAAGCGTGCAACCATTTTTGCATACCATGTATCGGACCCTCAAAGATTTGGTGTCGTAGAATTTGATGAAAATCTAAACGCAATATCAATCGAGGAAAAACCGGCGAACCCAAAATCCAACTTTGCATCCGTGGGACTGTATTTTTATCCGTCGGATGTTGTTGCCAAGGCCCAAACACTTACCCCGTCCGCACGTGGTGAATACGAGATAACAGATTTAAACAACATGTATTTGGCCGAGCACCGCATGTCCGTTGTGCCAATGCGCCGCGGCAACGCATGGCTGGACGCGGGAACCCCGAAAAGCCTGATGGATTCCGGAAACTTTGTTCAGATTATAGAAGAACGTCAGGGTTTAAAAATCGCCTGTATCGAAGAAATTGCATACAGACGCGGTTTTATTGACAAGAATCAGTTAAATGAAATCATTGCAGAGCTAAAAAACAGTGATTACAAAAACTATTTAATCAAAGTTGCGGGGGAGGACAAGCATGAACTTTATTAAAACAGCCCTTGACGGTGTTGTAATTGTGGAGCCACGTATATTCCAAGACAGCAGGGGCTATTTTTTCGAAAGCTATAACGAGGCCGAATTTCACAAAAACGGCATAACAAACAAATTTGTTCAAGACAATCAGTCCAAGTCATCATATGGTGTTGTACGCGGTCTGCATTGCCAAACCGGCGAACATGCCCAGGCAAAACTTGTCCGTGTTCTGCAGGGGACTGTCTTGGACGTAGCTGTCGATATTCGACCCGGTTCCCCCACATTTGGGCAACATGTTGCAGTTGAACTTTCCGACACAAACCAGCGCCAGCTGTTTATTCCACGTGGTTTCCTGCACGGCTTTTCCGTACTAAGCGACACTGCTCTTTTCGCATATAAATCCGATAATCTTTATAACCCGGAATCAGAAATTGGCA
>JAIDLK010000032.1 GCA_029051085.1 Alphaproteobacteria bacterium
CTCACTATAAGGAAAAGCCTTTTTTCGATTAAACAAATTATCTGGTCACAGACACGCTGGGTGGGGGCGGCGTATGGGGTATATATAACAATCTGGTCTCGGTATTGGCGGGGGCACTGCCGGTACTGATAAATGACTACGGATATATTACCGAGGCGGCCCCGAACGAAAATCGCGATGATTACGGAATTTTATAAATTTCTGGATGAATGGAACAAGGTTCTGGGGTTAAAAACACCGCATCATCACAGGGAAATAATGAAGTTTCTTGTTGACGTATGGAGCGGTGAACCGCATCGCGGCCTGTTAATGGCATTCAGGCATTCCGGAAAATCAACGGTCGTAGGGGTGTTTGCGGCATGTGTCCTGTATATGCGGCCCCAGACCAGAATTTTAATTCTGTCTGCGGAAACAACACTCTCGTCGCGCATGGTGGCACATATACGTCACATATTGGAAAATCATCCGCTGTGCAGCAGTCTGGTTCCTTCAAATAAAAAAGAATGGGCGGCCGGGCGCATTACTGTTAATCGCCCGATTGGCATTCGCGAACCTTCGGTAATATGCCAAGGCCTGTACGGTAACATTACCGGCCTGCGTTCTGATTTGGTTATATGTGATGATGTTGAGGTGCCAAATACATCAAATACAGCCCGTAAACGGTTCGAGCTTCGCGAGCGCTTACGCGAGCTGGATTTCATCCTTTCACCGTCCGGTTCCATTATTTATATCGGCACGCCACATACAGTCGATACGATTTACAGAACCTCGGCCGAGGCTGATGCGGATTCCAATGCATCCGGTGTATCACTGGTCGGTTGATTTGGGGCCGGCTTTATACTGCTGACAAATGTGCGTAACTTGCCCAGTAATTCATTTCCGGGCTCACCAAACATTGGCAGGTAAGTCTCATATTCCGGCATATCTACCTGTAGCTGTGCGCGCACGCGATCGGATATTGGCGTGTTCAGAATATCTCGGGCCGCATCCCATAGATGATATGCACGATATGTCTGAACAATGGTATTCCATTTTTGCAGTAACTCGGGCTTGCCCGCCAATGCAGACCGCCCGGCGACAATCCATTCCGGGCCGAATTTTTCAATAACCGGGGATGACATCAGTCGTGCCAGGCCCGCCGGGTCCGGTGTAAATCCCATAATCACAGATTCCAACGCCGCCGACTGAGATGAATCGATTGGTGCGGCGGCGGGCGCCTCGCTCATTGCGCCGCCATACGGCAGCAGTTCGCGTTCTATGGAATCCGCAGGTGTTTTCCCGCTGCGCAGGTTTTGTATATGCCGAACCAGACTGCGTCCTGTCGGCAGTTCGCCCAAAGCATTTATAACATCGTCATTTGCTTCGGCCAGAAATACCTGGTTTACAGCGGCCCAGCCGCCGATAATCACATGCTCTTGGCGATATAAATTTAAAAGTCTTTGCGCAATAATGCTGGCTTTTACGTTCTGCATAATGTTCTCTCTCCGGGGGTGATAATTGGATTTATTCCATCACAATCATTATGACTTTGTGAACCGATTTGCCCGTAATCTTTTCCTCAGGCGATGCAATCTGACCCTGCAGGCGTCCCTTGGTGTCGGATTTCACAATGGCAATTTGTGCGGTTGCGGTCGCATCCGATTCCATTGACGCAAAGTCAGCGTCAATGAACACGGCCAAATCGCCCGGTGCGGGTGTGGCGTTTGCATCCGCAAATACGTACGATTTTTCCGGAACAAAACCGCCAAGTCTTTTCGTGTTTGGCATAATGGCATAGATGCCGTTGCGACCTTCCAGCGGCATTGGGGCGACAATCATCGTTTTATCTGATTTTTTTAACGTGATTGATTTACCCGCCGGCATACCGAATACCGGTACCAGCTTTTTGCGCGCGCTGTCATAAAGCTTTGCGCCATACAGACTGCCATGCATATCGATTCCCGACAGTGGATTTCCCGGCACCAGAACGGATTTTACGCGTTCTTTTACCTTGCTAATCTGCTTGTTCAGCGCGCCGGATTTATATAGTTTGGCAATTTCATCAAACAAAGATTCGACACTGTATGCAAAAGATTTTGCCAATGGCTCGATTTCATTTTCATAGATTTCGCGCTGACCCACCTCTATCTTATGATAAACGGACAGGGTCATGCCGGCATCCTTGGCGGCCTGAGCAATTGTTTTGCCTGTTTTTTGACGAATTTTGCGAATGCCGCTGCCGAATACTTTCAAACCGCTGTTTTCATTGTCGTTCAGGCGGCGCTTAATCTCGCTTTGCCACTGGTCGGCAACATCGTCTGATTCCTTGATGAAAATATCGGACAATTTGCATCCCAGTATATTGCATATGTTCAGCAGCTGTTTTTGATTCAGGCGTCGCACACCTTTTTCAATTTTTGAAACCGCCGACAGCGACAAATTTGCACGTCGTGCCAGCTCTGTCATTTTCATGCCGCATGCCAAACGAATGTTGCGAATATTATTTGGAAAAATAATTTCTTCCTGGGCCATTGCAAACTCCTTGATAATCTTGACAAAATATTAGTCAATTTTAAGAGGCTTGGCAAGCGAATTATTACAGCGGCATATCGTCTGGAATTGCACTGGCGTCAAATTTGGGTTCTTCATATTCGGCGGATGATGCGCTTGATGGAGATGCGGCATCTGCGAAGGGATTTTCACCGCGGGCGTCCGATTCTTCAAGATTGTCAAACAGACTGTAATCACCCAGGAATGCGGTATGTACTGTTTCCGGGCGTCCGTGACGGTTTTTGCCGATAATGATTTCAGCCTTGCCGCGTGCACGTTCCAACCGGCGCTGCCAGTTTTCAACCTGGGCGTCACTGGTTGTGTTTGACATGCGCTGTGACGGGTCGCGGTTCTGCAGATAGTACTCTTCGCGATATGTGAACATAACAATGTCGGCGTCCTGTTCAATAGAACCTGATTCACGCAGGTCGGACAGCATCGGTCGCTTGTCATCGCGTGATTCGACACTACGTGACAGCTGGGACAGGGCGATAACCGGCACGTCCATTTCCTTGGCCAGCATTTTCAGACCGCGGGTAATTTCTGACAATTCCTGAACGCGGTTGTCATTGCGCTTGCCACCCGGTGACGTCATCAGCTGCAGATAGTCGATGACAATCAGGGCGATTCCGCCATGCTTACGCGCCAAGCGCCGTGCACGCGTGCGCATCATCGGTACGGACATGCCGGGTGTGTCGTCAATATGCAACGGTACGCGCCCGATGGCATTGGAATACTGTGACATTTTCAGGAAATCTTCATCGGTCAAATTTCCCTCGCGCATGGCGGATGCCGGAACCTTTGACTGTGATGACAGCACACGTGCCGCCAATTGAGACTTGGACATTTCAAGGCTAAAGAATACGACCGCGCCTTTATACTTTTCATTTGCGCGTCCGGCAAGGATGGCGTTGGCCGAATTAAAGGCAATGTTCATCGCCAAAGTTGTTTTACCCATCGCGGGTCGACCGGCGATAATAATAAGGTCACTGTGATGCAGGCCGCTTATGGATTTATCCAACGCGTTCAGCCCGGTTGTAAGTCCGGACAGCATGCCGTCGGCCTTGTACGCAACCTCGGCCTCGCGCAGGGCTTCCTGTAATGCATCGGCGATTGATGCGGGTTCGTGTTCCGTATCGCCCATCGTTGACAGGTCGAACAGCTTTTGCTCGGCAATTTCAATTTGCCGCGATACGGGGTTGTCCAAGTCCTCAACAAATGCGGCGTCTGTAATTCCTTGGCCGATGTTAATCAGGTCGCGCCGCAGTGCGTTTTCATAAACGATGCGGCCATATTGGTCCACGTTTACAACCGTGGCGCCGGCCCCGGCCAGTTGTGTTAAATAGTCAACCCCGCCGACAGATTCCAATGTTCCCTGTTGGTCCAGATAATTTTTTGCCGTAATTATGTCGAACGGAATACCGGCGGCAAATTGACGCTGGGCCAGTTTGAATATTTCCTGATGTGCGGGGTGGGAAAAATGTTCGGGGCGCAAAAATTCGGCCACACGTTCCAAGGCCCGGTTATTCATCAATACAGCGGCCAGAACGGCCTGTTCGGCCTCAAGATTGGTCGGCAATGTTTTAGGGGTAAAGTCCATGTCAGACATAGTATATAAAAATTTTGCCATTTCCACACCTTTTTTACGCGGATTTCGTGAATTAAAGATACCGATTGTTGATAATGGCGGAAATCCGGCCTGGCCGGAGATGTTTCCACCCGCGCGCATAGAGTTGCTGCGCGAGACTGTGGGGCGGCGTCACTTTTTGTCACAAATGATGCTTGAATGTGTGGATTTGGACAAAAGTCGCCTGGACCCGGGGGCGTTGCGTTTTTACGATGCGGAGTTCGATGCGCGCAGTGCCCGCATCGGTCCTGATGCTGTTACGGGTGCGGCGTTATACTGGGACCCGTCGGGCGGTCGCAAAAAGTCCGACGGCAGTGTGTGTGTCATGGTTCTGCGTGATGACCGGTCGCGTCGGGCATTCGTTCATGATGCAATATATTTGACCGTTTCTGACGAAGATGCGCATCCGCTTGCCCGCCAGTGCGACATGGTTCTTGATTTTATGGTGGGTCGCTCTATGCGTCGCATCGCAATTGAAACAAATGGTATCGGAAACGCACTGCCGGAAATTATGCGTGATGTGGCGGCGCGTCGCGGGGCCAATATATTCGTTCAAAAGATTGTAAACAATCGGAACAAAGAAACCAGAATCCTGGATGCAATCGAGCCGCTGTTATCAACAGGCCGACTTTATGCGCATGTGCGTGTGCGCCAAACGCCCCTGATGTCGGAAATGCTGGGCTGGAGTCCTGTCGGTGCATTTTCACATGACGATGGTCTGGATGCCTTGGCGGGGGCATTGGCCATGACGCCGTGGCCCGTGCGCCCAATCGGTGCACCGGTTCGCCTGTTTTCGGCAAATACGGATTTTAAGGTTTAATCCTCGGACCAATAGCATCCGATGGGCTTTCCTATTGTGCCAAGTAGACCTCCGGTATCAACAACCCAGCGGCCCGTTGCGTCATATCCGGTCGTGCCATCTGGTAAATAGCAATCGGTTCTAGCGGTACTGCCGCGAACCGATGTGCCGTATATTTTTGTTAATGCTGCAGTACGATGCTGTGGACAGGCCTCGCAGTTATTGGTTGTGGCGGTCGCCGTCCCATAATATCCGGTGTCGCATGTGTATTCGGCGCAGTGCGTGCATGTATTGTTTTTTGGAAAACAGACCTTTTCCAGGTCACCGAATGCGCCACCGTGCATCGTTGCCAACAGGACCGCAATGATAAAAATGTTACGCATTTGTTTGCCTCTTAGTTGGACTCATGGACACAATAACAGCTGTCGGGGCCCCATCCCGTGGGGAATGTTTCTTCAGAGCACTTGCCGGTGCAGCTACAGCTTTGGCTGCCGCTAGAGGCATATGTGTATGTTTGTGTGCATTTGCCGGCGCTACAGCTAAGGGTTGCTTTGTTGCATTTGGCGGACGTGTTGTTAGTAATCGTACATTTTGCGCTTGCCGGACCGACATATGCGGCGATGCTGCAAATCAATATCAGTTTTTTCATGTTTTGTACTCTCCAAATTGTGGGAACAAAACGACCGTTTTGATTAGGCAGGAAAGCGCCGGAAACAAAACGCAGAAACCAGGAATTTTCTTATAAGAAAAAATACCTAATCAAAACGGTCGTTTGGATTAGGCATATAAATAAGCTGTTTAAAGAATACAAAATTCTTTGAATTTACGCAAGTGCAAAATAATTTTGCACAAATAAAAAACTTAAGGAGCAATATAATGCAAAATAATATAGAAAATCTGCAAAAAATGTATCGTCGTGCGCTGGCCGCGCGCGAGCCTTGGGTACGACGCTGGGATGCATGCCTGCGTTATACAATGCCGCGCGATGATGCGGATGCCGCCGCATTGTTTGATGCTACGGCCGCAGACTGCGCCGACAGCCTGGCCGCCGCGATGTATTCACTGTTAACACCACCCGAATCGATGTGGATTGACCTGGTTCCGGAAAGCGATGCCGCCCCCGATGCAGCGCCGGCTGTTGCGGCATTACGTGCAAATTTGAACGATTCAAATTTCTATACCACCGTGCACCAGTGCTATATGGATTTGGTTACATTGGGAACATCGTGTCTGTTTATGGCGGAAAATCCGATTGTTGCCGCATCTGCTTTTTCATTCAAGGCAATTCCGATGCATGATATCGCCATATTAAACGACGTTGTGTTTCATACCACATCAATGCCTGCCTCAGATGTATTGGTTCAATATCCGAATTGGACGCCGCCCGCCGACATTCGCGATGCGATATCACGTGACCCTGAAATGCCGCTGCGGCTGGTTCAGTGCCTGAATGGAACAGAGTTTACCGCATGGCTGGATGCCGGTGGTAATGCGGAAAACAACATTGTCTCGACGGGTAAATTCGAGACCAGTCCCTATATCATATTCCGTTGGGCACTATCCAGTGGTGAACAATATGGACGCGGGCCGGTTCTGCGCGCATTGCCGGATATTAAGACTGCGAACAAGGTCGTGGAATTAGTCCTGAAAAACGCAACAATCGCCGTCTCCGGCATCTGGCAGGCCGATGATGACGGGGTTATAAATCTGGCCAATATCAATTTAACTCCCGGTGCGATTATCCCAAAGGCCGTGGGGTCTTCCGGTTTAACGCCACTGTCAGCCGGTGCGGACTTTGATGTATCGCAGTTGATTTTAAAGGACCTGCGCGAGCGCATCCGTCATGCCATGTTGGCCGATCGCCTGGGATTACTTTCCGAAAAGGAAATGACTGCGACGGAAATTTTGGCGCGCAATGCGGATATGGTGCGTATTTTGGGGGCGACATATGGGCGCTTGCTGCATGAATTTATTCGGCCGCTGGTTGACCGCGGGCTGCAAATATTATCACGCCGCGGCACGATTGAGCGCATAAAGCTGCACAGTGATGCGGAATTAAAATATCTGGCCCCGATTGTAAAGATGGCGGCATCTGAAACCATAATGACACAGGAGTAGACCATGGACGACATAGAACAAAATTACACCCGTTGTTTTTCCACCGCGGCCGGCGCATTGGTATTGAAACACCTGCGTAAAATAACAATAGAGCGCACATTGGGTCCTGCCGCCACTGATGCCGAACTGCGCGGGCTTGAAGCCCAGCGTGCACTTGTTCATCAAATGGAGACATTAACTCGTCGGGGGAAAATATGATATGAAAAGCGAGAACGGAATCATGGGGATAATTGATACTCTGCGCGACGGCTGGTTTTTAATAGCCTTTATTGCAGGCATGATATATTGGGTCGCACGCCAGGATTCATCCCTTGCCGAGATAGAGCGCAACGAGCATCGCATTACGGCGCTGGAAAATCGTGCGACGATATTAGAGACGGGAATCGCCCAGCTGCAGATGAAAATCGACGGCATAAAGGAAGACGTCACCATGATAAAGACGGCGGTTATCAAATAACCGCCGATTTTTTTATTATTGAATAATCGGGCGCTTTCGACTAAATTTTAATATATGAAGAAAGATTTGTTCGATTTTCTAAACACAGACCTCCAGTTTGTAAAAGGCGTCGGGCCAAAGGTTGCCGCCCGCTTTGACGATGTTATCGGCGGACGGCGCGTGCTGGATTTTTTACTGCACCGTCCGTCGGGGGTGCGCCCGCGAGAGCTAACGGATGCGGCGTCCGATGCCACACCGGGTCAAACGATAACAATTGAACTGATGGTAAAATCCGTGCGGCCCGGCGGCGTATTTCGCGGGCGTCGTGCCCCGACACAGATTATATGTAACGACCACGCCGGCGGTGTGGTCGTAATTCAGTTTTTTAATTCAAGCTTTTTGGAATATTGGCTAAAAAAATTGCCGGTCGGTGCATGGCGCATCGTCAGTGGTAAATTAGACCGCACCGGCACGCGCAATATAATAAATCATCCAGAGTTTATAGAAGAGCCTGAAAATATTTCCAAAATCCCATCAATACAGGTAATTTATCCCGCGGGCGAGGGGCTGACCCAGAAAGCATTCACGGCTGTTCGCGACCAGATTTTTGCGCTCCTGCCGGACAAGTTGATTGGCGCGGACGATAACACGCGTGAGTTTTTTGAGGCCCTGCACGACATTCATTTTCCACGCACCGCCGATGATTTGCAGCCCAACGCCACGGCAATGGCAAAGCTGGCGTATTACGAGCTGCTTGCGCACCAGTCGGCCATCGCAATCAGTCGCCGCGCGCGACTGGATGCGCGTAATCGGCGAACAGTGCGCCCGAAAAAGTATGACTTGATGGACCGTTTTGCGGCCACATTGCCGTTTGAATTAACCGGTGCCCAACAGCGTGCGTTAAACGAAATTTACGCGGATATGTCGCGCGACATGCCGATGATGCGCCTGGTCCAGGGTGATGTGGGCAGTGGCAAGACAATTGTCGCACTGGCCGCGGCGGTTCGAATGGCCGAATCCGGTGCCCAGACGGCGTTGCTTGCACCGACCGATACCCTGGCACAGCAGCATTATGCAAAATTAAAACCCATGTGCGACAAAATCGGAATAGTCTGCGATATCTTAACGGGTCGCGACAAGGGTGCGGCGCGGCGTGAAAAGTTAATATCGCTGCGGTCCGGTCGCACACGTGTTGTCGTCGGCACGCATGCGCTGTTTTCCGAAGATGTTGAATACAAAGATTTGGGACTTATCATAATAGACGAACAGCATCGCTTTGGCGTTTCCCAGCGCGAGGCTTTGCGCGCCAAGGGCTCGCATCCGGACCTGTTGGCGCTGTCTGCGACACCGATTCCGCGAACATTGTCCATGACCATGTACGGTGATATGGATGTGTCGGTTATAAATGAAAAGCCTGCCGGTCGCCTGCCGATAAAAACGTCAAAGATTCCGATGGCGCGTTATTCGGAATTGGTTTCGCACCTGCGGCCCCAGATTGATGCCGGCGCCCAAGTGTTCTGGGTATGTCCATTGGTGGAAGAGGGCGAAGAGTCAAACATGACTGCGGCCGCGACGCGCCACGGCGACCTACAACAGTATTTTGAAAACGTAGGCCTGGTCCACGGCCAGATGGATAAAAAGGCCCGTGACGCGGTAATGGCGGAATTTGCACGTGATGGTTCCGCAATGCAAATCTTGGTCGCCACCACAGTGATAGAGGTTGGCATCGATGTCCCGCATGCAACGATTATTGTAATTGAAAATGCCGAGCGTTTTGGCCTGGCGGCACTGCATCAGTTGCGTGGCCGCGTTGGTCGCGGCAACCGTCAATCTTATTGTATTTTGTTATTTGGACGGAATGTAAGCGAGGACGGTATGCGCCGCCTGGACGTACTGTGCGAGACCGAAGACGGCTTTGCCATCGCCGAACAAGACCTGATGATGCGCGGTGTGGGCGAATTAATGGGCACGCGGCAAAGCGGCTGGATTCAGTATCATTTTGTAGATTATCGTATGCATCGTGACTTATTCCGTTTGGCATCATCTGCGGCAATGGATATGACGTCGCCTGATGGCTGGACGCGTGATTTGATGTATATTTTTGACCGCGGGGATACAATTAGTGCGTAAATTATTCGCATTTTTATTCTGTTTGTTATTTGCGTGGCCCGCATATGCTGCGACGCTTATCAACGATACCGAAACCGAACGCCTGTTAACAGAGCTTGTTGCGCCAATCGCCACGGCGGCGAACATATCGCCCGCCCGTTTAAAGATACATATCGTCCATGACAATGATTTCAACGCGTTCGTTGCCGGCGGCGAAGACGTGTATATTTACACCGGGCTGTTAACACAGATAAAATCGCCCGCCGCGCTTCAGGCGGTTGTTGCCCACGAACTTGGCCATACCGTCGGCGGTCATATGGCCCAGATGTCGGACCGCATGGCGGCTGAAATGCGTCGTGCGCTGTTGATTCAGGCATTGGGTATCGGTCTTATGGCGGCCGGTGGTGAAC
>JAIDLK010000033.1 GCA_029051085.1 Alphaproteobacteria bacterium
TAGTCAGGAAAAATGAATCGTGAAAATTGCACAAAAAAAACACCGCAATCGCGGCAGTCATAAATCTGAATCGTTAATATAACTCATAATAAAACGCACAAGATAGAATAAGGGCTATATAATATAAGAAAACGAATCAATAACCCGAAACATAAAAAATATAAAACGCCACAGGTAAAAACGCGAGCACCAATTCATGCACCGGGCTCCTTGAATATAAGCCATAGGTATGAAATTGTCAAGCGGTGAACAAAATTTTTTTGGCGTTTAGGACTTTGTGTGTTAAACTAAATGCTGAATCCAATGGGGGACCAACGGGTTCGGGCTGTGGTAAGCTCAATATATTCGGTGCGAAAGCATCGCTATCTGGTGTTTTCGATGCTTTTTCGCATCGTTATCATCCCTGACTATATGTCGGGGGGCTGTTGTTATAAAATAGGTGCGCAACCGAAAGCAGCAGAATCACTAATATATTGATTTACCAACTCCCCGACCGCCATCCCATTGGCGGTTTAATTTTTGCGTAAGGGGTTAGGCGATGCCTAAATCGTTGATTGAAATGCTGCCGGATATTGTGGCGGCGGGTAAAAAAGAAGTGGAACGCATTTTGGCGCGTGCACAGTCTGATAATAAAATGCTGTTGCAGACAAATGAGTATGTATTGCCGGCGCGCGATGAAAGCGGACTGTTCCGCGGCGAAATTCGTAAATGTTGTCCGCCAGATGGAGTGGCAACCTGTGATGCCGACGGTTGGCTCAATCGACTGATTCATGGTGATAACCTGTTCGCGTTGCAGGCGTTATTAAATGGCGATGCCGAAACAGGCCTGCCGTCAATGCGTGGTAAAATCGACCTGATATACATTGACCCACCGTTTGATAGTAAGGCGGACTATCGCACGAAAATAACCCTGCCTGGCGCAAATGTAGAGCAGCGCCCCAGCGTCCTGGAACAGTTTGCGTATTCCGACACCTGGGCGGATGGAACGGCGTCATACCTGCGCATGCTGTACCCGCGTTTGGCGCTGATGCGCGAACTGCTGTCCGAGCAAGGCAGTATTTATGTGCATTGTGACTGGCATGCCGGGCATTATTTGAAGACGATTCTGGATGATATATTTGGGAAACGCAATTTTTTAAATGAGATAGTATGGTGGAGAGCTGCCACGGTTGGTCGTATGTCAGCGGAGAAACAAAGAAAATGGGACATGGTTTCTGATACTTTGTTTGTGTATACTAAATCGGGTCGGCATATTTTTAATCAGCAGCGAAAAAATCTGGCGGCGCATCAGGCCGATGCGTATTCAAAAATAGAGTCGGAAACAGGCAGAAGGTATAAGCTAGTCACATTGGGTAACTATTCCGAGAAATCAATATCCGAAATGGAACAGCTAGGCTTGATAGAAACAACATCAACTGGTTCTAGGTATAAAAAATACTATTTGGACGAAGCAAGTGAAGTAATAGGCAATTTGTGGACAGATATTAGTGTTTCGACTGCGGTAAAAGCGAAAGAAAGCGTCGGTTATAACACTCAAAAACCAGAGGCGCTGCTGGAACGCATAATAAAAGCATCCAGTAACGAAAACTCCATTGTGGCGGACTTTTTTGGTGGTTCTGGCACCACTGCGGCGGTGGCGGAAAAGTTGGGGCGGCGTTGGATAACATCCGACCTGGGCAAGCCGTCCACCATGATTATGCGCAAGCGGTTGATTGATATCCCAGACTGCAAACCGTTCCTGTACCATTCCATTGGCGATTATTCGCGTGAGGCTTTCCTGTCCGATCGTCAGTATAAGCGCGTATCCGACCTGGCGCGCGTTGTTATGCATCTGTATGGCGCATTGCCGTTTGATGACGCCGATGCGCCCGCAAATGTGGGACACATGCGCGAGGGCAGCACATTGGTAATCGTGGACAGTCCGAACAAAATAACCAATGCCGGCACAGTAAAGCGCGCCATGGAATTGCGTGAATCATTTATGGGTGGCTGGAAAAAAGTAATTGTTCTGGGTTGGAATTTTGCGTTTGATATTGGCGACAAATTGGCCCGCCTGCCGAAAAGCGAGATAGAGGTCTTGGTGATTCCACCGGATTTGCTGGATTTGCTGCGCAAGAAAGATTATCGCGACCTGGTCGATAACAAGAAAATACGCTTTGCGTCGTTGCAGTATTTGACCCTTAAACGCCCAACCGTCGCCCCTGCGAACGAAGACGGCAAAGAACGCCTGACGGTAGAATTGGATAACTATGTCCTGTTATCCCCGGACAGTTTGCCCCTGGATGACGCGGGCAAGGCCGTGGTGCAGCGTATAATGGCACAGTCGCCCTTGGATTTAATTGAATATTGGTCGATAGACCCGGACTATGACGGGCACACTTTCCGCAGCCTGTGGCAGGATTATCGCGAAAACACCGCCAATGACGG
The DNA here is from genome assembly GCA_029051085.1 of Alphaproteobacteria bacterium. Classification (GTDB taxonomy): domain Bacteria; phylum Pseudomonadota; class Alphaproteobacteria; order Rs-D84; family Rs-D84; genus Enterousia. Next base: position 2,428 of record JAIDLK010000033.1, read on the forward strand.
CGACGCCCTGCGTGTGGTGCATTCGGCAGAGCTGGTCGTAGATAAAGTTGCGGGCCGCCGCAAAATATGCGTCAAAGCCGTTGATGTATTTGGTTTTGAATCCCAGGCAGTGATAGAGGTGTAAAGATGACAGGGCCACGTGATATACCGTTAAAGTTCGCGGCAGAATTGTCCGCAGTTGTAAATGCAGAATGGGAATCCGGGCGGTTCCTGGACGCGGTGTCGCCTATAACGGCCGACCTGTTGCGATATTGGTTCGACCCGTCGTTCTGTGACGTGCGCGACCGTAATTTTCACCCCGGCCAGCGGCAATCCATTCTGAACACCATATATGTGCATGAAGTATTGAAATCTAAATCCGTATCTGACATGTATGCGGCCATTGGGGCGTTTGTGGCAACGCCGTTTGTGGATTCTGAATTTATGGGCATAACGTGCGCAGACAAATATAATTTGGCTAAATATTGCATAAAAATGGCGACCGGCACGGGTAAAACATGGGTGCTGAATGCGTTGCTGGTGTGGCAGTATTTGAATGCTAAATACATGCCGGCGGGCGGCGATGTGAAATACACGAAAAACTTTCTGTTGGTGGCTCCGGGCCTGATTGTTTATGAACGCCTGTTGGATGCGTTCCGGGGTAAAGAAACCGCCCTGGGCGTGCGTAATTTTGACACATCAGATCTAAAAAGTAATGAAGAACTGTTTTTGCCTGAAAAATATCGCCAAGATATATATTCATTCGTGCAAAACGCGGTTGCCGATAAAACAGAAATCGGGCACAAGACCACCGGCGACGGGCTGATTGCAATCACAAATTGGCATGCATTGGTGGACGCTGATGACGAAGACGGCGATGACGATGCGGACGATATTCAGTTTGGCGGTGTGGATTTGGGTGCTACAAAAAGCATTGCGCGCGACATATTGCCGATTGCGCCGGGTACGACCGCCGGTAATGCGTTGGATTCACTGGATTCCCGGTTCTTAAATGGTGGCATGCTGGAATATTTGTCCGGCCTGCCGGATCTGTGTGTTTTTAATGACGAGGCACACCATATCCACGAAACCAAAAAATATGGCGTCATTCAAGAGGTTGAATGGCAAAAATCGTTGAACTTTATATCCAATGCGTTGCAGCGCAACTTTATTCAAATTGACTTTTCAGCGACACCGTATAACGCCACGGGCAGTGCTAAAAACCGGGTAAAACATTATTTTCCGCATATCGTGGCGAACTATGAATTATCCACCGCCATGCGCGCGGGCTTTGTAAAGACTTTTGTCCTGGACCAGCGCAAAGAACTGGCGAGCCTGGCGAACGAAGATATTGATTTTAAGTCTGTTCGTAATGACAGCAAGAAAGTAATAGGCCTGTCCGATGGCCAGCGTTTAATGCTGCGTGCCGGCTTGTCGCGTTTGAAAATTTTGGAAGATGATTTTGTAAAGCATAACAGCGCAAAGCACCCCAAAATGATGGTCATATGCGAAGATACTAATGTGTCGCCGTTTGTGGTTCAGTTTTTGCAGTCCGAAGGCTTGGCGCCGGATGACATCATGCAGATTGACTCCAACAAAAAGGGCGAACTAAAAACCGATGACTGGAATGCATTAAAACAGCGTTTATTTAACCTGGACAAGCAGGCACAGCCCAAGGTGGTGGTCAGCGTATTGATGCTGCGCGAAGGCTTTGATGTGAACAATATATGCGTAATTGTGCCATTGCGCAGCAGTCAGCAGCCCATATTGCTGGAACAGGTATTGGGGCGCGGTCTGCGTTTAATGTGGCGTGGGCGCGAATATGAAGAGCTAAAGGCGGAAAACCGGCACAACATATACGACCTGAAACAGGAGCCGTTGAACTATCTGGACACATTGTTTGTGGTGGAGCACCCCGCGTTTAAGGAGTTCTATGAAGACCTGGACAAAGACATTGTTGTCGCAGAAACCAAAGAGCGTCCGCGGGATGCCAGCGCGCTGGGCGATATGGTCAGCAGCAGCCTGAAAGAAAACTGTGTCGAATATGACATGTTCTGGCCCCAGATTATTCGTGAACGCGAGGAAACTTTAAGCGGCGCGACCATTTCTGTGGATAATATGCAGCCGCTATCCGGTTGGAATCTGGCACAGTTAAAACAAATGGTGCCGCATGACAATGCAGAACGGTTTGTCGGGACCGAGATGCAGGTAAAAACGCGCTTTGGCGAGTATAAGGTGCGCGGCGATATATTCACTGCCCAGTCATATAATGAATACCTGCAAAAGATGCTGAACATTATCACGGCGAATTTTGCAAAGGTGGCGTCTAACGGTCACCGGACAGAGATGCCGTTGATGCAGATTGACCACAGTTTGCTGATATCAGCAATCGACCAGTTTATCCGGACGCGCCTGTTTGATCAGCCGTTTGACCCCCTGGTGGATGGTAATTGGCGGGTGCTTATTCTGGCGAATGCAAAAATCATTGAACACACAATGACCGAACTGTCCAAGGCCATATATGACATGCATAACAACATAGATGTGCGCGAGGCGATTGTAGAAAAACGATATTTTTCGGAGATTCCGTCATTGATTGGGCGTGAAAACTATGCCCTAGATGTCAAAAAGTCCATATATGACAGAACATTTTACCCATCGAACAAGGGCGGTCTTGAACGTGCGTTCTTGCTGGCATGTGATGCGGACAGCGCGGTTGAGCGTATAATAAAAATCAACGAAAACAAACACACATTCGCACGGTTCCGGTATTTGCGCAGCGACGGGATGCTGGGAACTTATTATCCGGACTTTATGGTAAAGATTGGCGACCGGGTATATGTCGTTGAAACCAAGGGCAACAATATGGCGCAAAATCCCGATGTGAAAAGCAAGGAAGTCGGTGCCATGGACTGGGTGGCCAAAATCAACGAATTGCCCCCAGCGCAGCGAATGGATGCCGAGTGGCACTATGCTTTGTTGACCGACGAACAGTTTTACAGCCTGCGTGATAAGAACGCCAGCATTCGCGAGATATTGGATTTTTGCCGTCTGACCCGCGGCCGCGCAACCGGCGCACTGTTTGAATAAAAGGCTCTTTCATGAAACTCTGCAATATTTGTAAACGGCCTATGGATGCAGATGTCGCGTTTGCAAATCTGCATAACATCTGCCGTACTTGTTTGGAAAGCGGTCAAGATACACAATGCCTAAACAATCCAAATATAAAGTTATCTGAATGGGAGCAACAGCATATTAAACAATGTACAAAGTGTTCCAAACATTTTGTTGCAACTTGGCATTTAGGGACACAGTGTGGGGTTTGTGCCAAGCCAATTCGTGAAAAGCAGCGTATTAAAGACCTTGCTTTACAATTGCGAGACATCTGTTCCGAAGTTGAATTGATGCGCACTAAATACATTAGATGTCAACGGTATATAAAATACAAAGAGAAACAAATACGCCGTGAAGAACGGATTGCGCAATCGCCACTTCTATTAAAAAAAGATGAACATAAAGCCAAGAAACGGATAGAACGTTTCTTTGGCGATAATTTGCCATTCGATGTAGAGACCTTATGTCAGGTAATGTCAATAAAAAAAGGCCGACACAACAATCTGCTGCCACAAGAAATATATGATGTATTAGCCCAATTCTTTATTGATGGGTACTCTCAGACTGCTATTGCAGATATGCATAATCTAAGTGTTCTTTCTGTGATGACATTAATATACAGATCCTGTTTTATCGTTAGTCGTCCAAAATACGACTGGTTGTTCCAGCCCGTCCAAAGACGCCCAAAGGAAGTAAAAGAGCAAGAATTAAAAGATAGAATTGCGAACATTGAGGAATCTCAATCGCGCATTGATTTAACAGAACCAAAGGAATAAGAAATGATGGCTGAAAATAATAAGTTAATTAAAATACTAACAGAAATTCGAGACGGTGTATATGAACTGCAAGATCCGTCAGCTTTAAACAATATGGACATTATTGATAAAGGCAACGATATTGAAAATGCAATATTGGCTGCATGTATTGTTATTGCAAATCCAAGTGACCCACAAAAAGCGCTTGCAGCAGCCTATGAACAAGTCGAAAAATTCCGTTGTGAACAAGACAGACGTTCCGAAGAAAAATATAAAGAATTCTGTAAGGAGCATCCTGAGCTGCATGATATACCACGCAAATTGGTGGGGCGGCTACAGGATATACTTGATTCAGACGAAGAATAAAGTTTTTTACGGGCGCCTTTTTAACCCCTTGGCGCCCAGCCCATTCATAACAATGCGACAAATGGCCGACGTCGTGCGTTAGTGTTTTTTATGGGTGCTGATGCTATAAAATGCGCTTTCGTGCGACGTCGGGCATGACAATGCGACGTGTCGGGCTGTTT
>JAIDLK010000034.1 GCA_029051085.1 Alphaproteobacteria bacterium
CAAGCAGGCCGCGCCGAACCACAAAACATCAAAAAAAAACATCGACACCAAACAAAACACACAAAAATATTTTTATCCTAATAACAAATTACTAAAAATAAATACTGACAAAATTTATCAACACAAAAACCACAAGCAAACAAAAACGTTTCAACACAAACACAGTCGACAAACAAAACCCAGACAAACAACCCAAACGGCCACCCCACCAATTCCCACAGCACAAAACTATACATAATATACATTATGCGCCTTTTTAGCATCTCCTCCCTCGCACCAGCCAAACCACCTCCCCACCAACGCGGCGCCACCATTTTTCAGCACAAAATAAACAAACAAAAACGAGCCTCTACGACTCGTTTTTTGCTTATCCATTTTATTAAAATAATTTTTTATTTATTTGTTTTCCGTACAATTTTCGAAACCTTAGACAGCTGCCCATCAGTAATCTTTTTCAAGCTTTTAATACTCTTTTTCAAATCACTTTCCTCAGCTGCCGCAACCTCTTCAGGCTCTACATTCGAGCAACAATTCGGACACTTACAGGCCGCCTTACTAATAGAACTCTTACAGTACGGACATGCGCGCGTGGTTACCGGCTGCTTGCTGCGCATTTTAGCCACAAAACGCACTAATAAAAACACTGCAAACATTGTTATCAGAAAACTAACAACCGAATTTAGAAACAAACCAACATTTACCGTGGTAACTCCGGCCGCCTGCGCCGCCTCCAGCGACGCATAATGTTCACCAGGCTTTGCACCACCCAAAACAATAAACAACTGTGAAAAATCAACTCCGCCAATCAACATCCCTATTGGTGGCATTATTATATCTTTTACCAAAGAATTAACAACGCTTGTCATGACACTGCCGACAATAATGCCGACCGCCATGTCTATCGCATTCCCCCGCTCTATAAAGTTCCGAAAATCCTTTAATATATTAGTTTTAGCCATTGTCTTTCCTTTTGTTTTCATTTTCGTATATCGCCGCCACCACTTTACCAAGAGTTTTACGCAAGCTCTCATCCCGTGTCTGAACCGTAATATCCGCCAACGCATAAGTCTTGTACCGCTCATCAATTAGCTGTGCCAAAATCTTTTTACTGTCTGCATTTAATAATTGAGGGCGCGTGTCGCGAAAATTAGTCCTTTTTACAAGCAAATCCAGCTCTGCCTTCAACCAAATTGTCAACGCCCTGCCCGCCAGCATTTCGCGCACTGCGGGCGTAATGAACGCCCCCTCGCCGGTCGATATAACCTTGGCAGCCGGCGGCGTATCCAACAAACGTTCAATAACACGCTGTTCTACACGCCGAAACTCCTTTTCGCCATACATGGCAAAGATGTCAACAACGCTACAGCCGGCTGCCGCTTCAATTTCTTTATCAGAATCAACAAACGGCACCCCCAATCGGCGCGCCAATGCACGCCCTACGCTGGTCTTGCCAGCCCCCATCAATCCGACCATAACAATCGGCTTTTCCAATTTGATATTATCTGCATTTTCCATAATGAGTTTATAATATACAAAAAGCGGCTCCAATTCCAACAAAAAACAATATGCTATAAATACCTAAGAGAAATTCCTGCGGACATACAAATTAAAAACCACCAATCATTTGCCGCCCGCATCACTAATTATACTCACACAAAGAGCGCGGGCCGCAACACAAAAAAACAAGAGGGGCACGCCCCTCTTGTTTATCACACAATGCTCTATTCCATATTGGCCAGCTGTTCCAGCTGGTCCGCGGCGATAAGCGCGTCTATCATCTCATCAAGTCCCGCGCCACCGGCCAAAATATCATCCAGCTTATACAACGTCAACTTGATTCGATGGTCGGTCACGCGCTGTTCCGGGAAATTATACGTACGTATTTTCTCGCTGCGGTCGCCACTGCCAACCATTGATTTACGCGATGCATTGGACGCATTCATCTGTTCCATACGCTGTTTTTCATACAATTTTGAGCGCAAAACCGCCATTGCAGAGATTTTATTCTGCAGCTGGGACCGCTCATTCTGGCACGTAACCACAATCCCTGTCGGGAAATGCGTAATGCGAATCGCACTGTCGGTCTTATTAACATGCTGGCCACCGGCACCGGATGCACGGAAAATATCGATACGGATATCCTTGTCTTCGATAACAACGTCAATATCACGCGCCTCAGGCATTACGGCAACAGAGGCCGCACTGGTATGAATACGTCCGCCGGCCTCGGTCTCGGGGACACGCTGAACACGATGAATGCCGGACTCAAATTTCATACGTCCATATGCACCGGCACCGTCTATCTTGAATATTATTTCCTTATATCCACGCAATGATGTTGCATTTTCTTCAACAACCTCCACCTTCCAGCCTTGGCGCAGCGCATATGATTTATACTGGTTATACAAGTCGCCCGCAAAAAGCGCCGACTCTTCACCGCCAACGCCGGCGCGAATTTCCATAATAACACTGTTATCGTCGGCATCGTCACGCGGTAACAGCGCAATCTGCAATTTACGCTCTATCTCGGGCAGAACATGATTCAACTCCGCCAGCTGCTCGACCGCAATGGCATGCAGCTCCGGGTCATTTTGCATTTCCGTTGCATCGGCAATGCCACGCGTGGTCTGAAAATACTCGTCAATTATCGGCAATATCTCCGACAGACGCGAATATTCCTTTGACAGGCGGGCCAAGTCTTCCCCCGACATATCTCCACTGTTCATTTGTGCGGCAATATCATCCGCACGCGCCTGAATATCTTTTAATTTCTGCTCTATTATCATGGTCTATATCTTTAACAATTCTATTACTTGTTCAACGGAAACCTGACTCTGCTTGCCAGTTTCCATATCTTTTAATGAAACTACATTTTCGGCCGCTTCATCATCGCCGATAATCAAACTGAACGGAGCCCCTATCTTATCCGCGAATTCAACCTGGTTCTTAAATTTCTTTTCAGTGTCCAGATATGTCGCCGTCGCAATCCCCGCATCGCGTAATTTTGACGCCGCACGCATTGCATATGCGACATTCTGGTTCCCCATAACCAGAACAACCG